>JAGBCG010000190.1 GCA_017938055.1 Clostridia bacterium | reverse complement strand
GTCTTGTCGGACTTTACGTTTGACGTTATGGAACCTGCACCCATATGCGACTTGTATCCAAGGATACTGTCACCGACATAGTTGTAATGCGGAGTCTGTACGTTATCAAAAATAATGACATTTTTCAGTTCTACGGAATTACCTACAACGCAGTTCTCTCCCACAAGTGCACTTCCACGGATGAACGCACAGTGACGCACCTCGGTGTTTGCACCGATAATGCAAGGTGCTCCGAGATACGCCGATGGGAAAATCTTTGCGGTCTTATGTACCCATACATTCTCCGAAGGATTGTCATACTCATCGGGATCAAGACTGTTACCAAGCGAAACTATAAGGTCACTTATCCCCTTGAGAGCCTCCCACGGATATGTAAATCCTCTGAGATAATCGGCTGCAAGGGTATGTTCAAGGCTGTATAAATCGGTAATTTTAACGTCATTCATTTTAGTTTTATTCTCCTTTTTACATAATATGTACAAACTTTTTTCAGTTTACTTTACTTTATGAACCTGTTGTGATAAAATATGTGTGTATGACCATACAGATTCTATCATAAACAGGAGACATAAAATGGATACTGATTTTATCCGCAACAAAAAAAGCATAATTTTAAAGACTGCGGCAGCGTTATCATGTTCAGCCGCAATCATATGTTCATCCGCTTCCTGCGGTAAAACAACTACGGACAGCACTGCCGACAGCAAGCCTGTTGTTACTTCCGTAACCACAACTTCCACCGAAGCTTTATCGGAAGCCACTTCATCGTCAACTGCAGAAAAGACTTCAACGACTGTTTCGTCATCGTCAACAACAACTGCATCGTCGGCTTCCACGACATCTACATCGTCAAAAACATCTTCATCTTCTGCTGCATCAACGTCCACAACCGCAAAGGTCACAACAACCGTTTCTGCCAAGCCTCCCGTGCAGTCGCAGACTTCAACAAAACCTGCAACTACCACATCGACAAAAGCTGCGACGACTGCCACGGCTTCACAAAAACCGCCTGTTTCGGCTACAACAACCACTGCCGCAGCACCTCCGCCTGTCCAGAACGGCGAATCTCCCAACAGCAGCTTCTATCAGCAGAATGTTGTTATTGCAGGCGACTCGGTTGCACTCGGTTTCAGTGTTTACGGATTTATCCCGTCGTATCACAGCATTTCGCTCGGTTCTCTTTCGATGAGCAATATGGACTGGTTCTACCCTCAGAATAAAGGTGTCGGCTACGTTGACGCTGCTGTAAATTCAGGAGCAAAGCTGCTCTATATGTCCATGGGCATGAACGACGTGAACGTGACAACTCCTGAAAAATACGCCGCAAAATACGTAAGCGTTATTCAGCAGATTCTCCAGCGTTCACCCAATACAACAATTGTTGCCGCAGGTATTACGCCTGTTTCGTATTCATCCACTTTCACAACAAACGCTAAAATCAGAAGCTTCAATTCAGCTTTGCAGAACGCCGTAAATTCAATGGGCTCGTCCCACGTTATATATTTTGACGCCTACTCCGTAGTTGCCGATCCCGGAAGTCTCGCTCTTATGAACGGCTACTCCTCCGGCGACGGCATCCACCTTGCTCCGAAATGCTACGGAATGATACTCAAGGCTCTTTACAACAAGCTCGACACAACCGCAGCATTACAGAATATGCAGGGTTAATCAGGTATTCTTGTCAACTGTGTGGAACTGCTTGAGATTGCCGATTTTCTCGTTTCTTTCCTCAAGGATTCTCTCAACCTCGCTCCACTCAAGACCCTGATCTGCACAGAGTACCATTACATGATAAAGCAGGTCGTTGATTTCGTTCATAAGCTCATCGTTATCACCGTTTTTAGCAGCAATAACGGTCTCTGTAGCTTCCTCGCCGATCTTCTTGCAGATCTTGTCAATGCCCTTATCAAAAAGATAACAAGTATATGAATTTTCCTGAGCAGTACCATTGTCGTACTGCTTTTTTCTTTCCTTGATTACTTCAAAAATCTCGTGATAAACTGTCATTGTTCATTCCTCCGTATTATATAATTCATTGAAGAAGCAGCTGTAGCTTCCTGTGTGACAGGCAACTCCCATCTGCTCCACATTTACAAGCAATGTATCGTTGTCGCAGTCGCCGTAAATTGACACAACTTTCTGTAAATGTCCCGACGTTGCACCCTTATTCCAGTACTCCTGACGGGAACGGCTCCAGAACCATGTGTAGCCCGTTTCAAGAGTCTTTCTGAGACTCTCCTTGTTCATATATGCAAGCATTAGAACTGTTTTTGTATTGACCTCATAGCAAATTGTAGGGATAAGTTCTCCCTTTTCAAAGAATTTGTCAAGGTCGTTGATGTCGATTTTAATCATAAAATTCTCCTTTATGTCCACAGCGACGTTATAAACATCGGCGATGAAACGTCAGACTTCTTAAAACCACAGTTTTCATAGAAGTTCATCTCTGTATCATATGCAATTACGATAAGACGCAGATAATCCTTGTACTTTTCTTTCACCATTTCTACAAGCTTTCGTCCGATACCCTGTCCCTGATAATCGGGTTCAATGAGAAGATAGTGTACGTAAGCGGTCATAACACCGTCGTCCATTGCACATATCATTCCCACAAGTCTGTCTCCGTCCCATGCACTGTAAACGGTACTGAAATTCTTCATAGCGATTACGAGCTTGTCGGGATAACGTCCCGATGACCACTCCACCGAAAGAAACAGCCTCTCAAGCTCTTCCTTTGTGAAATCATGAGTGTCTCTGTATTCAATCATATTATCACCCTATCCACCATTCCGGAGTAAGCTCTCCAAGAGTAGCAATTCTGCCTGTTTTATAATCAAGCATTATTTCAATGTCTTTGTAGCTGTCAGGCATTAACTGTACCATAAGTTCACGGCAGGCTCCGCATGGTGCACCTTTTCCTTCGACCGGAGGAATACACAGGACTTTATCTATCTCCTGTTCGCCGTTAGTTATCATATTGAAAATCGCATTTCTTTCAGCACATATTCCAAGCGTTGAACAGGTATCAAGACATACTCCAGTGTATATTCTTCCCGATTTACTTAGAATTGCTGCTGATACTTCGCCGGCAGTAACGTATTCGGAAATCTTCCTCGGATTCAATACAGCATTTGCCGCTTCATACATCTGAGTCCATATTTTATCCATAACTACCTCACGATTACTCCACGTTCTCTGCAATAATCCTTGACCTCGCCTACGGTAAGCTCTCTGAAATGGAACAGTGATGCCGCAAGTGCCGCAGTTGCTCCCGTTTTCTCAAACACTTCGTAGAAGTCGTTTATTTTTCCCGCACCGCCGCTGGCAATAACAGGAATACTGCAATTATCACAGACTGCCTTCAGCATTTCAATGTCGAAGCCCTCTTTTGTGCCGTCAGCATCAATGGAGTTGAGGCATATCTCGCCTGCACCAAGCTTTTCAATTGTGTGAACCCAGTCGATAAGGTCGATTCCCATATCACCTCGTCCGCCGTTGATGTACACCGTCCACTTGTGGTCGGCTATTTTATTCGCGTCACTTCCGACGCATATGCACTGACTTCC
>JAGBCG010000189.1 GCA_017938055.1 Clostridia bacterium | reverse complement strand
CACTGCATGGAGCATTCTTTCAATCATCATGCACTGCTCTTTTGTAAATGCCGTTATTGCAACAGTCCTTGTTTTATCTGCACAAAGCTCTGCACTCTTTACAAGGGTCTGTTCTGCTTCGGATTTATTTGTTCTTCCTGTTGTTCTTTCAAAAATTCCGTTCATTCTCACAAGCTCAACACTTGTCTTCTCAAAAGGCTTTACAAGACAGCTTCTTTCGTCAAAAAGCACGCTGTTAAGCCAGGTGAACAAATATGGGTCTTTATCACACGTAAATGAGCAAACATCTACAGTCTGTATTTTTTTCGACAGCAAATGACACATTCTGCTCACCGAGCTTCTTGACATATTGATTATCGTCGCTCTTTTTCCATAACCAAGTGCAGGAAGCATACTAAAGCCGTTATCTCTGTTATCAAGGCACACCACATTATCAAAAACACATTCCAATGATACAAGACTTGTCAAATCGTTTTTGCTTACGATTATAATGGGAAGAATTTTTGTTATGTTCTTAAATTCCTTTTCAAGAAGCTCCCTGAAACCAAGTGCACAGTAGTTTTTGAGGTTTTGCTCTGTATTGATTTGTTTTATATGATTTACGGTATTGAGGTAGCTTGAAAGTATGTTTGCCTTTGAAATATCTGCCGCTTTAGAAAGAAGCTCAGGATACTTTTCCTTTGCTTTTCCCGTAATTTCTGCAGAATATCCCTGTGTTACATCCTTTTTGATACGTTCACAAACCTTGAACAACAAACTCTTTGCAAACAGCCTGTCCACATTTTCAAGTGCCCCATGCTTTTCAAGATATTTTACAAACTCAGGCAATATTTTTCCTGTTTTCTCGGCACGTGACAACCACTTTATCCACAAAGAAGTACAGCCCAATCTTTCGCACATTTCGCAAAGGTGCTTTGAAAGACCGTCAAAGGACAGTATACCCGAATTAAAATGAAGTGCATAAAAGTCTGCACCCATAATATTACACAGCGTTTTAAGGCTTGAGTCCTGTGAATAAAGCATTTGCTCAAGAGCATCATGTGCTTTTACCATTTTTGTTCCAAGACGGATGTCCACAGGAAGCACACAGACAAGCCTGAAGATGTTTGAAAGACGCTTTTTATTCTTTGCATCATTTTCTCCTGAGATTGCCTGTATTATTTCCATTGCCTTTTCTGCAGTAAGTGCAAGCTTTATACTGTTACTGTCTACGTTCTTATCTTCGCTGTTTTCATGTAGCTTTATAAGGCATGACTTATATTCATAAAGCAAATCATAAATATCATGAATTTTATATTGAGAAAACACCATTTTCTTTGCCGGCTCAACATACTGCAAAAGAATGTCCTTATCGTTACGCTTTACCATGAACTTTTTGATAAAGCCCTTTTCGGCTTCGTCATATTCCTCGCCCTTAAGAAGCGTTTCCACGTCCTCAAAAATTTCTCTGCTGAAAAAGTTAAGCTGTTTTTCGATTTCGTCCATTCGCTTCTTGGCTTCGGCTGCCATACGTTTATTCTTTATAAACTCATCAATGTTACTCTCAATAAAGCGTTCAGGTATTTCAAGCTCTGCTGAGTCTGTCACAAGCTTATACAATTCATTTATCTTTTCAAGCTTTGATAAGCTGTCAATATCCCTCTCGTCAATACCCAGAATTTCATTTACATCCGAAAATACATCTCTGTATACCGACAAAAGCGGCTGCAGCTTTGATACTTCGTCACAGAAAAGCTGCATTTCAGCATCCGTAGGAAGCCTTGCGGGATTTGTGCCATACAGCGGATGGTTTTCTATAGGCGTATACTTTTTAAGTCCGCTTTTTTCACACAGCTTTCTTGCAAGTGCTATTGTTTCTGCAACCTCATCAAACACCGTTTCAAGCTTTTTTTCATCTGCGTTTTCAAGAAGAGTGTCATCTACATATATTTCGGGAGTATCCTCAAGTCCCTTACAGGAGTAAAGGTATGCAGACACAGCTTCCCTCAGGCTCATTCCAAGTGGATGAAGCTTGTCCAGTGTTTCAGAGTATTCGTCAAGTGCTTTTCTCATGGGCATCAGCTGATTTGGAGCAAAGCCCACCTGAGCCTTATTATCCATAAAGCCATACTTTTCAAAGCCATGAAGCATCCTTTGCGAAACCTCTTTTGAACCGGTGGTACAGTCTGTGCATAAAACACAGTCGGAAAGTCCCTCTCTGTCAAGTACATTTTTTACATAAAGTGACTGTTCGTCATCGTCTGTAACCACAAGCATGCTTTTTCCCTCAGTTATACTTCTTGCAGCAACAGCGTAAAGAACGTCTTCTTTTTCACGGGTAAAAGCACCATTCACAATAATATCGTTTTCGGTGCACACTGCCTTTACCGACTGCTCAAACAAGGTAAGGCATGGCGTATACTCTCTGTTATATCTTGCTGTCTGTTTTTCTCCTTCAGCAAACAGGCATTTTGCAGCACTGCTCATGGCAAGCTTATTTCTTTCAAGTGCAAGATTGCTCCACAGTATATAATCATCAATCTCTATATTTACAAGATGTGCTTCCCTTACTATTTCATATATATGTCTGTCATCCGTTTCTTCAAGTGCTCGGCGGATATTTTCAAACATTTCAAATATTTCTTTTTT
>JAGBCG010000188.1 GCA_017938055.1 Clostridia bacterium | reverse complement strand
TATTAAATTTTCCGGCTTTATGTCTGTTTACGACGAAACAAGCGATGAGGAAAGCACAGAAAAAACAGTAAACGCATATCTTCCCTACACCTACGAGGGCGAACAGCTTGAATCAAGCAATATTACAACCGAGCAGCACTTTACACAGCCGCCCGCAAGGTTTACTGAAGCTTCGCTTATAAAGCTGCTTGAAGAAAAAGGTATCGGACGTCCCAGCACCTATACGCCAACTATTACCACAATCGTTCAGCGTGGCTATGTTGAAAGAGCTTCTAAAGCACTTGCACCTACGGCTCTTGGAGAAGTAACAAATGCTCTTATGGTTGACAACTTCCCCGACATTACCGACTACAACTTTACTGCCAACATGGAAACCTCGCTTGACGAAATTGAAAGCGGCGACAAGCTTATGCTGGATGTTTTGAACAAATTCTATGACGACTTTGAAAAGGAAATGCTGAAAGCTGAGGAATCTGTAAAAGAGAAAAGCTACAAGCTTCCTGTGGTTGAAACAGATATTATCTGCGAAAAGTGTGGAAGAACAATGGTTATTAAAAGCGGCAGATTCGGCAAGTTTGCAGCTTGTCCAGGTTACCCTGAATGTAAAAACACAAAGCCTCTTGACAAGGACGGAAACGCTATCACACAAGAATCTCAGCCGGTTTCTCCCACACCTGCTCCAGACGACATCAAGTGCCACATCTGCGGCGGCAGCATGGTTATCAAAAAGAGCAGATTCGGCTCATTCTATGCGTGTGCTAAGTATCCCGAATGTAAGGGCACAAAGCCTATAAACAAAGAGCTTGATGTTTCCTGTCCTCTTTGCGGCTCAAAGCTTGTTATCCGCCGTGGAAGAAACAGAACCGTATTTTACAGCTGCAGCTCATATCCTGACTGCAAATTTACTTCATGCGACACACCTACCAACGAAAAGTGTCCTGAATGTGGAGGCATGCTTCTTAAAAAGCGTGGTAAAAATCTATACGTTTGTCACAGCAAGAGCTGCTCTTACAAAGCTGAATGTGAGGATACATCTGACAACTGATTTACAATACATCTGCTGTTTGAAAGGATTAATTTATGAAAATTATAGTTGACTGCATGAGTGGTGACAATGCCCCTGACGAGATTGTAAAAGGTGCTCTTATTGGTGCTAAAAAGGAAAACGTTACACTCATACTTGTAGGTACAAAATCTGCTATTGAAAAATCTGCCAAAAAGTGTTCCATGAGTCTTGAGGGACACGAAATTGTGGAAAACACAGGCGAAAACATTTTAATGACAGACGACCCATCCTGTGTTACAAAGGAAAAAAGTGAATCATCCATGGCAGTTGCTTTAAAACTCTTAAAAAATGGTGAGGGTGATGCTGTTATCTGTGCAGGAAGCACAGGTGCTCTTTTCACAGGCTCTACTCTCATTTTACGACGAATAAAAGGCGTAAGACGTCCCGCTCTTGGTGCTATTATTCCCGTTGGCTCACCTGCTCTTATTGCTGACTCGGGTGCAAATGTTATGTGCTCACCCGAAGACCTTGTTATGTTTGCAAGAATGGGCAGTATTTACATGAACAAGGTTATGGGTATTGAC
>JAGBCG010000187.1 GCA_017938055.1 Clostridia bacterium | reverse complement strand
TGAAGCGAAAATTAAGCTTTTGGGAGTAAAGAGCGAAACGCTTGGAAAATATGGTGCTGTTTCAGAACAAACGGCTATGGAAATGGCAAATGGTGTAAAGAAGCTTTCGGGCAGTGATATAGCGGTGTCACTTACAGGTATAGCAGGGCCTACGGGAGGAACGGAGCAAAAGCCTGTCGGACTTGTATATCTTGGAGTTGCGGCAGGAAAAAAGTTGTATGCGAAAAAATTGCTTTTGGCACAGCACGCAAAAAAAGACAGAGGCTATATAAGAACTCTTGCCTTGAAAAATGCACTCAAGACGGCGATAGATGAAGCATTGGAGATGTAAACATGACAGAGCTTGAAAAAACTCTAAAAGAAATAGCATTGCTTGATATTGTAAGGGCAGTGTTTTCCTGTCCTTATACCAAAGACGAGAAATATGTGAAGTGTACTGTAAGACCTATAAAGGACGCTGAGATTTTTCAGTTTGAAAGCTTCACTAAAACGCAGGCATTTCATGAAAATGTTTCAAAGGATATGCTGTGTGAAAAATTTATTTTTCTTCTGAGTAACACTTTCAGACAGGCGGAAATTTTCACACAAGAATATGTGTATGGCTTAAAAATTTCGTCAAAGGGAAAGCTTCTTCATAATAAGAGAAAAAATACACAGGGAGTAAAACAACAGACAGCAGAAAATAACAGACAAAAGAATCATATTATAGACCTCGATAATACACCACAGGTGTTTACCGATATAGGAATTATCGGTAAGGACGGTAAAATAATAAATAGCAGATATGATAAATATAAGCAGATTTGCAGATTTTGTGAGTTTATTGATGACGTTGTAAAAAATGACCCTAGAGAAGAATATTTTATAGTAGACTTTGGTTGCGGAAAAAGCTATCTGACATTTGTTTGCTACCACTATATGACAAAGATAGCCGGTAAAAAGGTTAAAATAACAGGACTTGACCTAAAAGAAAAGGTGATAGAAGACTGTAATGCCCTTGCAAAAAAGTACGGATATGATAATTTAAGCTTTTTGTGTATGGACATTAAGGATTATTGTCCCGACAGACGACCTGATATGGTTATAGCATTGCATGCATGCGATACAGCAACAGATTATGCACTGTATAATGCATATTTGTGGCAAACCGATTATATATTTTCTGTGCCTTGCTGTCAGCATGAGATGAATGGAAAAGTAAAGACAGAACACTTCTCACTGATTACCGATTACGGACTTATAAAGGAAAGATTCTGTGCACTTGCGACAGATGCACTTCGTGGAAAAACACTTGAATATTGCGGTTATAAAACAGATGTGCTTGAATTTATTGATGAAGAACATTCACCGAAAAATATACTTTTGAGAAGCGTGCGTACAACGAGAATTGACAGATGTAAGAGAGGGATACTTCTTGAAGAAATATCACGCTTTGAAAATGAGTTCAATGCAAAGCTTTTCTTGCACAGCAAGATAGCTGAAAATGAATATGAGTTGGAAATTAATGGAGAAAACTTCAAATTTGTTATTGGAAAAGCCAGCATGCTTTTAAAGGATGCAATGACATTGAGAAGCGAGGTTTTTGGTAGAGAACAAAACTATAAAAAAGGCTCGTGTCGTGATAATGATGACGAAACAGCACTTTTTGTCAATGTGTACACAAACGGACAGACAGTTGCAACCTCTCGGCTGATAAAGCTTGCTTTACCTGATGAGATGCTTGTTGGAAAAATTGCAGTAAAGTCACAGTACAGAAAATACGGAATAGGGAAAGCAATGCTCAGGGAATTGTGTAAACAAGCAAAGAATGAGAACATAAAAACACTTCATGTGATTGCACAAAAACAGGCAATGGAGTTTTATGAAAAGATGGGATTTTGCGTGTGTGGCAACGAATATGAAGAAGAAAGCATTGCAATGATTCCCATGAAAAAGAATATTTGATTGTGTGGCAAATAAATATAACCAAGTTGAGACTTCAATAAAATGCATAAAAAAAGCAAGGTTTTCGCCTTGCTTAATTTTTTATCTTAGTTAAAATTCAATTTCCATGCCATCGTAAGAAATTTCAAATCCACATTCCTTTGCAATGGGATATAAATCATCATAAGAAGCACCGCAGTTGTGAGAAAAGTGATGAAGCACAAATGTTGTTGAACTGTCAGCACAGCCAAGTGAAATCAGCTTTTGACGAACCTCCTTGCAGGCTTCTATGTTCATATGGTGGTTGCATACTTTTGATAGGGCAACTGTGCAGTCCAAAGAAACAAAATTGAAAAAAGGCTTTTCACGCTCTAAAAATAGCCAAACTTCTTCAAGGAAAAACCCTGTGTCGTGTGCATACAGCATACGCTTGTCTTTGGAGGAAATGTCGTATATGTAGCTGTTTAACTCAAAAGCGTGGTTGGCTTTGTAAGGAACAACCGTGTAATCTTGAATGGATATAGGTATAAAGGGAAGTATTTCCTGTAAAATCCATCGTCCCGAATTTATATGTGTGTTTGAATGGATGGTAGAAAAAATTTTGTCAATGGTGGGCATTGAGCCGTAAATAGTGATAGGCATCATGTTGTCGCTGTGAGCGTGACCGTCTTGCTTTTCAAGTAAATCTGAGGCAATCAAATGGTCGGAATGGGCATGAGTAATAAGTAGATGCTGTATTTTGTGAAGCTCAAGCCCCATTCTTTGAACGTGATAAAGTGTGTCGGGACAAAGGTCAATGAGAAGAAAGTCGTCTATAAGAGCCTGACTTCTTGTGCGGATGTTACGTCCGCCTTTTTCTCTTGAATATCTGCATGTGTCACAGTCACAGAAAAGAGCAGGGATTCCCTCAGCTGCAGATGTCCCGTAGTATTTAATCTTCATAAAGCTGTGTTGTCGTCCTTTCCGTGATATACTATAATCAGAACTCCGTCCTTGACACTTATGCTTGAGTTTTTACCGGTAAACTCATTGCTCACACCAAGTGTTTTAAGGCATGAAAGCCTAACATTGTCAAGCTCATATTTAAGTCCCTTTATTGTAACACCCAAAGCATCACCGTCAAAACTAAAAACAGAAATAAAACCGCTGTAAGAGTTATCAAAAGAAATTTCGGAATTGTATATTGCTTTAACAATCGTTTTGCCGTCAGTGAGAGTTATGCGAAAGCCTTTTTTCGCAACACCCGCAGCAAGCTGAAGATTTGCAAGCACATGCTCAAACCTTTCGCCGCCAAGAGCACCTAATACAGTAAAGCTTTTATAGCCTTTGTCAATGGCAATGTTTATTGCAAGCTCAGTGTCAGTGTAGTCTTTTTCGTCCGGTACTTGATAGGTGCAGGTGTTGTCAGGAATTTGATATAATGAGTCAAAATCTCCTACTAAAAGATGTGGCTTATAGCCAAATTTTTCAG
>JAGBCG010000186.1 GCA_017938055.1 Clostridia bacterium | reverse complement strand
TGACTTCAGGCGATGTAACAAGAGCGTACCTTAATAAGTATCATAAGGGCGAGAGTGTTTATCTTGTAGGAACAAAGGCTCTTGAGGATTCATTTACGAGTGCGGGAATTACACTTTCGGAAAATTCAAAAATTGTGGTCGTAGGTTTTGACATGACTCTTACTTATGAAAAGCTTGAAAAGGCATGCACACTCATAAGAAACGGTGCTCTTTTCTATTCTACACATCCTGATATTAATTGCCCGACTGCCGATGGATTTATTCCTGATTCGGGAGCTATTTGTGCGGCAATAGAGCTTTCTACGGGCGTCAAACCAAAGTTTTTCGGCAAGCCCAATGCGGAAACAGTTGAGATGCTGGAGCTTAAGAGCGGTCTTTCAAGGGATGAAATATGTATGGTGGGTGACAGACTTTATACCGACATTGCCCTTGGAAAAAAGAACGGTATGCTGTCTATTCTTGTTATGTCAGGAGAAACCACTCAGCAGATGCTCGATGAGGCAGTTGGTGACAATGTACCTGATTTGGTGTTTGATAGAATAGCAGATATACCTGTATACTAATTTAAGGATGAAGTATGGAACAACTTAAAAAGCTTATACAAAGCCTTGTGAATACCATGACGGTGAGTGGCTTTGAAAAGACAAATGCACAAAAAATACTGTCTGTTTGCAGTGAATATGCCAAGGGCTGCTTTAATAAAGCGTATGTTACAAAAAGCGGCAGCGTTGTGCTTGCAAAATGCGGTAAAGGACAAAACCGCCGTGTTCTTGCCTTTGACGCACATCTTGACACGGTGGGTTTTGCCGTAACAGAGCTTTGCGAGGGCGGTTATATAAGGGTAACAAACCTGGGCGGCATTGATGTAAACATTCTGCCGGCAAGCGAGGTGCTTGTACATGGCAAAAAAGAATTGAGGGGAGTGTTTTCATCTATACCGCCGCATCTTTCACGTTCAGACAAGCTTCCTGAAATTAATGAAATGTTTGTGGATGTGGGCTTTGAGTCAAAGGAAGAAACAAAAAAGTATATTGATATAGGTGACCCCGTTTCAATGTACCCTCATGTTACACAGCTTTTGAATGACAGAATTTCTGCTACGGGACTTGATGATAAGATATGTATTGCAGCAGTAATGCACGCCATGAAGCTTATGGAAAGTTTACAGCTTGAAAACACGGATATTTACTGTTATTTCAGTAGTGGCGAGGAAAGAGGCGGAAACGGCTCATACCATATTTTTCACGATATTAACCCTTGTGCATGTGTTGTTCTTGATGTGAATTTTGCTAAGGAGAAGGGCAGTAAGCAAGGAGAATACGGCTTCTTGGGTGAAGGCTGTATGATTTCTATATCAAGTGTTACAAATCCTGATTTTACTGATATGTGCAGAAAGTGTGCGTCAGTCAATGACATTCCTTCACAGACAGTTGTTGAAATGACTGCAACAGGTACAAATGCCGATGTCTTAGCAAGAACAGGTGTTGGAATAGCCTGTGCTGTGGTTTCTGTTCCTCTGAAATATATGCATTCAAGTGTTGAATGTGTAAGCCTTGAGGATGTTGTTTCAACTTCTAAGCTGTTAAGGGCTGTGGCAATGGAATATGACAGCAATCCTTTAGGTATACCTGTATACCACAAAGGAGGTGCCGAGCTTGGACTTTAATTTTTTTGACAAAGACGGCTTATCTCTTTTGGAAAGCCTGTGCAATTCCTTTGGGGTTTCGGGATATGAGCATGAAACGGCACAAATAATAATTGAAAAGATAACGCCATACTGCGACAGCGTAATGGTAGATAGTGTTGGCAACGTGATAGCATTAAAAAAGGGCAAAGGTCAAGGCAACAAGAAAATAATGCTGTGTGCACACATGGACGAGGTTGGCTTTGCGATAAAAAGCATTAACGAGGACGGAACACTGCAGATAGACGGGGTTGGTATGGTAAGCACGGTACTGCCGTCAAAAAGAGTCGTTGTCGGAAAGAACAGAATAAAAGGCGTGATAAGTGCAAGACCTGTTCACCTGAACACAGATAAAACAAAGGCGTGTGAAATAAGTGACCTTGTAATAGATGTGGGAGCAAAGGACAAGCAGCAGGCACAGGCGTTGGATTTGCTTGGCGAGGGAGCTTGTTTTGAGAGCGAATTTTATACTTTCGGAGATGGTCTTGTCAAGGCAAAGGCACTTGATGACAGAATAGGCTGTGCAATACTTTGTATGCTTACAAAGGAAAGCTTTGACAGTGATATATATTTTGCCTTTACCGTAGGTGAAGAGCTTGGCGGCGTAGGTGCTGCGGCGGCAACACGCAGAATAAATCCCGATTTTTGTATTGTGGTCGAGGGAACTACTGCATCTGATTTTGACGGAGCTAAGGAACAAGACAAGGTGTGCAGTATTCGTAATGGTGCTGTGTGTCCGTTTATGGATGGTGGGACGCTGTACGATAAAGATTTGTATACCTGTATACACGAGTATGCGAATGATAACGGCATAAAGATACAGGTGAAAACAAAGATTGCGGGCGGAACGGATGCCGCAAAAATTCAAAGAAGTCTTGAGGGAATAAAAACAGCGGTTATATCCTTGCCTTGCAGATATATTCACAGCTCATCAAGTGTTGCGGCAATAGAGGATATGCAGAGCATGTACAAGCTTATAAGCGGTGTATGCAAAAAACTTAAATAACAGGTGAAAATTATGAATACAGTGGAAAAAATACTCACAAGCAGACCTCTTGCCGCACACAGCGGATCTCTTAAAGGCTTGCTGTGTCAGGAATTGTCGGAATGTGAATGTGAAATAAAAGAAGATGCTCTTGGAAATCTTTATTTTACAAAAAAGTTCACAGAGGGTAAAAAGGTAATGCTGTGTACCCATTTTGACGTTCCTGGGGTTATTGTAACCTTTGTTGATGAAAGCAAAATATACGTTGGCGGACTTGGAAAAGCGGATGTTAGAAGACTTGCATATACAAAAGTGGTTTTTGACGGCATCTGCGGTATTCTTGTTGTTCCTGAGGATTATTCGTCCTCGACGGCAATAAGCGATTGTTATGTTGAAACATACGACAAGAGTGCTTGTGAAAAGGTAACTGCCGGTGATAAAGGATATTTTGACATGCCTGTGTACTGCTATTCGGAAAATATGTACAGCGGATTTGGTGTACCAATCAGGGCTTGTATTGCTACACTTTATAAAACTGCAAAGGAATGGTTTTTACATGACTCAGCGGAAAAAGCAAAGAAAATGGGCATAGGCTCGTTGACAGTTGCTTTTTTAGGGCAGAGCAGTTTAAATTCAAGAGGGGCATTTGTAGCTTCAAATGTCATACAACCCGATGAAATTATATTGATTTCTCCATTTGATACCAAAAAGGATACCTGTGGTATAACAAAAGATACAAAAGCAGTTGTGAAAATGCTCGATAAAGCCTTTGTTTGTGATAAAGAGCTTGCAGACAGCGTTTGTCAATATTTTGAAGAAAATTCTGTCAGCTATAAAAAAGCGGTGAATTATGACACTGACCCGGCACTCTTGGCTCTTTCACGTGCTGATTCAACGCCACGTTGCTGTGAAATAGGCTTGCCTGTATTTAGTTCAGATATGATATTTATATAATTTCTAACTAAATTATAAGAAAACATTGCAATTCTTCAGGATTTATGATAAAATGTAAAGAGGATGTTTGTCTGAAAGTCGGACAACTCTGCATGTAAAGATGAAAACAAGACAGCGACTATAGTAAAATATTCTTCTGCGAGGAAAACTGATGCCCGAATTTAGTGGTTTTGAAAAGGATGACAACAGAATTAAAGACGTAGGTACAATAGAAAACTGTGTAAATACTCTTTTGACGTTGCGAAAAAGAAAGGACAGGTCTTATTTGTTCCACATAATATATGCTCTTTTGGCGTGTGTTGTAGCATATGTAGCTATGGACGGCATAGCGGTGGGACTTGACATGCTTATATGCAGCGTGTGCTTTTTTGCAGTTCCTGCAATTTACGTTTATACACTGCTGTATTCGCCAAATATCATAAAGTTTATGTGCGTTGTGCTTCCTCTTGGAGCATATGCTTTGAGATTTACTTTGTACAGACTTAAAGGCGAGGATTTTTTAAGTGCTGCTTCTACATTCATAGGATTCTTTATGTGTCTTGCGGTGGCAACGGTCATGGTAGGAACGGTATTAAACAAAAATACAAAACTGTGGTGCTTTGTTGCGGTAACGGTATGTTGTGCAGTGTGCTTTATGGCAATGGGAGCAGTTTTTGCAGTTTATAAATACGGAACACTTGATTTGGCCCTCATACTTGAAAAGCTAAATGGTGCAATAGAACAAGCAAGCATCAGCTTTCGTGATACGCTTTCACAGGAGTTTTCTCGCAGCGAAACATTTGAAAGCTTTAAGGTGGCAATACCCGATGTTGCCGATATGTCGGCAGATGAGGCAGCAACATATTTTTCAAAGACCTTAAAGACAGCACTGAGTGTTCTTAAAACGCTTATTCCGGGAATGTTTATTCTTGTGTGCATGATTTACAGCTTTATATTTGTTTTGGCGTTCTCTCTTTCGGCAAGAATTCATAAAATACCGCTTTTCGTGTGCATAATGGACAGTCGCTGGAGCTACAGAATACCTTTGAGTTGTGTAACTTTTTTTGATATAGTTTTATTGTTTGTGATTATTGCAAGTATATTCGGTTTGCCTGCCAACATAAGTGCAGCGGTAATGAATTTGCTTATTATTCTGGTACCGGTAGTGCTTATAGCTGCTTTTAAGGCAGCGTACTTTTTCCTTAGTGTCAAGCTTCGTTCAAAGATTTGGGCAGTAGTTCTGTGTGCGGCAATAGGAGCTTTTGCGGGTATGTTCCTTGGAATGTGGGGATATCTGATGCTGTGCTCCATTGGTGTTTCACTTGTGGCACACAAACACAGAATAGAGTGTGTGCTGGCAAAGGAAAAAATTATGCATGACACCGAAACAATGCTTATTCTTTGTGGTTGTAAACAGATAAAAGCAAGCGAAAATACTTCTTGTCAAGCCCATACACAGCAGGAAGATACTTTAAACAGCGAAACTCAAAACAACGATAATAACAATAAAGACAAA
This sequence comes from Clostridia bacterium, assembly GCA_017938055.1. Taxonomy (GTDB): domain Bacteria; phylum Bacillota; class Clostridia; order Oscillospirales; family CAG-382; genus UMGS1387. The sequence goes on along the minus strand of JAGBCG010000186.1, from coordinate 9,257 downwards.
TAATGGTTGAAATTATTTTTGCGGAGGTGATTTTGTGAAATATTACTCCAAGCTGTTAAGCGGAATAAAAAAACGTAAGATTGCCCTTTTTGCATCACTTGTGCTGTTTTTGTCAGCAGTAGTTGCGGCGTTTGTGGATAAAAGGGCGTTTGCCATTAATTCGAGTGCGTTTTTAATATATGTGTGTTTGTTTTTGTACACAGTACTTAGAGAGGTCAAAAGTCTACGCTTAAGCTCTGACAGCCCACTGCTTTCAGCCATGACCCTTGATTTTATAACGGGTCTGTCAAAACCTGTGGTTATTGTAAATAAAAACTGCGTAATTACCTGGTACAATAAGCAATTTCTTGAAATCACAGCTGCAAAGGGAACGCTGTATGGTAAAAATATAGCAGATGAAATAAGCCATAATCTTAATCCTGCAAGACTTTTCAGAGAAGAAAATGTAGAGTTTGAGATTGCCCTTGGTGACAGACAGTACCGCATAAGCTGCAGCAACGTTGTATCCTCCGCAAAAAGCTATTGCGTTATGATGTGGGACGACTGCACAGAGCTTTATAAGACAAAACAGCTGCTTGATTCTAAGGATATGCTTTGTGCTTTTATCGTAATAGACAATTTTTCTGAGGCAATGCAGTTTGTACAGGATAAGTCGAGAACAGCGTCTGCGGTTATTGGTGCGGAACTTGACAAATGGTGTGCGTCTATTGATGGTATTATAAAGGAATATGATAGAGAAAAGTATATAGTGGTGTTTGAAAAAGGCATGCTTGAAACGCTGCGTGAGAATAAGTTTGAAATACTTGATACCATACGCTCTATTACGATTGATGACGTAGCAATGCAATTTTCGGCATCTATAGGTGTTGCGGCAATAAGCGGGACGCTCTCGCAAAAGGAAGCGGCAAGCCGAACGGCTCTTGACCTTGCACTTCAGCGTGGCGGTGACCAGGCAGTTGTAAAAACAGAGGCAACCACAGAATTTTTCGGCGGAAGAAGCCAGTCTGTGCAAAAGAAAACAAAGGTGCGTTCACGTGTTGTGGCAAACGAGCTGTCTTCTCTTATTAAGCAAAGCTCAAACGTACTTGTTATGGGACACAAGTATGCCGACCATGACTGTGTTGCTTCCTGCGTTGCTGTTTCAAGAATTGCAAAGCATGTTGGAAAACAGGTAAATGTAATAGTTAATATACACGATTATAATCTCAAGCCTATTTTTAACAGCATGAGAGGACAAGATGGATATGTTGACCTGTTTGTTGACAGAGAAAATGCACAAGAGCTTATGAGTGCAGATACATTACTTGTGGTTTGTGACGTAAACAATGTAAATCTCTTTGAGGTTCCCGAAATTTACATGGCAGCTTCAAAATCTGTAATTTTAGACCACCACAGAAAAACGGCAGAATTTGTAAATGAGCCTGTGATTTCGTACATTGAGCCTGCAGCATCCTCTGTTTCAGAGCTGATGTGTGAAATTCTTGAGCAGGTATTAAGCCCGGGAGATTTACCTGCGGTCGAAGCAAATCTTCTCTTTTCGGGTCTTACTCTTGATACTAAGCAGTTTACAAAGAATACAGGTGTAAGGACATTTGGTGCAGCACTTTATCTCAGATCAGAGGGAGCAAATCCCTATGAAGCACAAAAACTGTTCAGAACAAGTGCCGAGGATTTTATGCGTGAATCACTGTTTGAAAACAACATACAGATTTATCGTGAAACAGTTGCCATATCAACCTATGAGTCGACTGACGGCAAGGTGAGCGACAGAATTGCGGCGGCAAAGGCAGCAGACAGACTTCTTACCATTGAGGGCGTTTGTGCATCCTTTGTGCTTTGTACCATTGAAAACGAAATAAGTATCAGTGCAAGAAGCGATGGTAATATAAATGTTCAGCTCATCCTTGAGTCATTGGGAGGCGGAGGACATTTCGATGCGGCAGGTGCTCAGATTAAGGATGCAGATATGTTGCAGGCATTGCAAAGACTTAAAAACGCTATAGACAATTATTTTGATGCTACCTGATAAATGACAGATAGCAAGAAAGAAGAAAATATATGAGTAATTGCAGAATAATATCCTTTGCCAACCAAAAAGGCGGTGTGGGAAAAACAACAAGTGCAGTTAATATAGCCGCTTGTGTTGCGGCATTGGGAAAAAGAGTGCTGCTTTGTGATTTTGACCCACAGGGAAACGCTTCAAGCGGTGTTGGCGTTGACAAAACCGGTGAGTATACCGTATATGATGTGCTTATGGGGGAGAATCCATACAATGCACTGGTAAAGACAGAGTTTGAAAATCTTCACTGTCTGCCCTCGTCAATGAGTCTTGCAGGAGCAGAGCTTGAGATTGCCGACGAAAACAAGAGAGAAGCAAAGCTTAAGACGGCACTTGATATGTTAAGACAGGATTACGATTACATATTTATAGACTGTCCCCCGTCTTTAGGACTTCTAACAATTAATGCACTTTGTGCCTCGGATGGAGTAATAGTTCCCATGCAGTGCGAATACTTTGCACTGGAGGGACTTAGCCAGCTAATGAAAACACTGTCTATAGTGAGGAAAAAGTATAATCCAAGGCTTTCTCTTGACGGAGTTGTTGTAACAATGTTTGACGGCAGACTTAATCTTTCGCTTCAGGTAATGGAGGAAATCAAAAAGCATCTTCCCGGAAAGCTTTTCAGAACTCCCGTACCAAGAAACGTAAGGTTGTCCGAGGCACCCAGCTACGGAATGCCGATTAAGTATTATGAGAAACATTCCAAAGGTGCTGTGGCTTATGATGATATTGCCAAAGAGCTTACGGAAAGATTATAAGAATTCTGAAAGGATGTTATTTATGAAAAATTCAATGCTTAAAACTGTTGGCGTGTTGATTATAAGTGCGGCGATACTTCTTGTAAGTGTGGGTTGCGTCGAGGAGGACCGTTACGACAAATATTCAGGCACAAGCACCAGTTCCGGAGAAAGTGGTAATATAAATTTCCCCAATTTCGATAATAAAGAAGAAAATTTACCTTCCCAAGATGAAACCTCACAGGAAACTGTAAGTGAAACAATAAATCCTCTTACGGGAAAGCCTTGTACAAGTGAAGTTGCTTCGGCAAGACCTGTGGTATTTATGCTAAACAACCTTAAGGAAGCACTGCCTCAGGTTGGTATTTCAGAAGCAGCTGTAGTGTATGAAGTTCTGGCAGAGGGCGGAATTACAAGACTTGTTGCAGTATATAATGATTACAAGGATATAAAAGAAATAGGCTCTGTTCGTTCGGCACGTGATTACTGTATTGATTTGGCAGATGCACATGATGCTATATTTGCACACGCAGGACAAAGTGAGTCGGCGAAAAAAGTAATTATTTCCAGAGGAACAAATAACATTAACGGCGATTATATGTACAGAAGCAAAGAACGCCTTAAAACCATGTCTTATGAGCATACTCTCATGATGAGTGGAAAAAATCTTGTGGAGGCTATAAAGGCAAAGGGCTACAGAAGCACTACCGATAAAAAACAGCCGCTTAGCTTCTATGAATCGGAAATTACGCCTAAGGGTTCAAAGGCTTCATATGTTGAAATACCTTTTACCATGGCTAAAAAAGACAATCCGTATGCCGTTTCTTTCTTTAATTTCGATGAAAATACGGGAGTATACAAAAAGGGTCAATATGGTTTAGATCATATTGACGGCGACGACGGCAAGGCTTTGAGCTTTAAAAATGTTATTATTCTTGAATGTGCCCACAGCAGCACAGGTGATGCAGAGGGACATATCAATGTTAATTTTACAGGCACAGGCAAGGGTAAATACATAACAATGGGCAAGTGTCAGGATATTGTGTGGAAAAAAACCTCCCGCACGTCTTCTTATACTCTTTATGAAAGTGACGGAAAGACACCACTTAAACTGAATCCTGGAAAGAGCTATATAGGAATTGTTCCTACCGGCTCTAACATAACCATTGAATAATATATTTTTAGCAAACACATAAAAAGGACTTGAAAAAATGAATGAAAAACTCTTAGTTGCACAAAAGCTGTTAAGCTTTATACCCGATATGACTGCAGAGGATATTGCGGCTATGCTTGAATATCCCGCAGACAAAAAGATGGGGGATTTGGCACTTCCGTGCTTTAAGCTCAGTAAAATACTTCGTAAAGCTCCGCCAATGATTGCAGACTCTTTGAAAGAAGGACTGGAAAGGGATGAGAGCTGTAAGGGTATTTTCGATAATGTGCAAAGCGTAAACGGCTATCTTAACTTTTTTATCAGTAAAGGCAGTCTTGCAAAAGATCTGGAGGATATTGCTTTAAATGAAAAATATGGCTCAAGCGAAAAGGGCAAAGGAAAAACCATAGTTATTGACTATTCCTCCCCAAATGTTGCAAAGCCTTTCCATATAGGACATCTGCGTTCAACGGTTATCGGTCAGTCTATAAAGAATCTGCATAAATTCTGCGGATATGACTGTGTTGGTGTAAATCACCTTGGCGACTGGGGTACTCAGTTCGGTAAGCTTATAGTTGCTTATAAAAAATGGGGAAGTCGCGACAGAATTGAGAACGGCGGTATTGATGCTTTGGTGGAAATTTACGTTAAATTCCATGAAGAAGCAGAAAAAGACCCCTCTCTCGACGACGAAGCAAGAGCTGCATTCACAGCAATGGAAAACGGCGACGAAGAGTGTCTGTCTCTTTGGAAATGGTTTATTGAAATTTCCATTAATGAATATAAAAAGACTTATGCTCTTATCGGTGCTGACTTTGAAAGCTGGAACGGCGAAAGCTTCTATTTCGATAAAACCGAAAGAGTTGTAAAGGAGCTTCGTGAAAAGCGGTTGCTTACCGTTGATGACGGTGCGGAAATAGTAAAGCTTGACGATTATGGCATGCCGCCCTGTCTTATTCTTAAGTCCGACGGCTCGACAATATACGCTACCCGTGATATTGCAGCGGCTATCTATCGCAAAGAAAACTATAATTTTGAAAAGTGTATATATGTGACAAGTGCAGGTCAGTCACTTCATTTTGCCCAGTTCTTTAAGGTTATAGAGCTTATGGGCTATGAGTGGGCAAAGGACATGGTTCACGTGCCTTTCGGTACGGTAAGTATTGAGGGAGCAAAGCTTGCAACAAGAACGGGGAATGTGGTTTTGCTTGATGATATCTTTAGAACGGCTACGGCAAAAACTCTGGAAATTATCAATCAGAAAAACCCCGACCTTGAAAATAAAGATGAAGTCGCAAGTGCGGTGGGCGTGGGAGCTGTAGTATTCCATGACTTGTCAAACAACAGAATTAAAGATGTCAACTTTATGTGGGACGAGGTGCTCAATTTTGATGGCAATACTGGTCCTTACGTTCAGTATACCTATGCAAGATGCTGCGGTGTTCTTGAAAAAGTGGGTGAAGAACTGCTGAAAGAGGATGCAGATGGCTATATAATAGACACAGAAGCAGAGGCAAACCTTGTAAAAACTCTAAAGCTGTTTCCCGATAAGGTCGAAAGTGCAAGAAAAGAGCTTGAACCCTCCTTTGTTGCAAGATATCTGCTTGATGTATGTGCAGACTTTAACCGTTTTTATCATGATTGTCCCGTTCTTAAGTGTGAGAATGAGGCAGTGAAAAAGACACGTATCGCTCTTGTTAAGGCTACAAGCATTGTTTTAAAGAACGGACTTACGCTTATCGGATTAAAGACACCTAAAAACATTTAATTTAATCCACGTACAAATTCATAGACGCCGACAGGCAAAATAAAGTTCTTTTGGTTACTTTTCTTTCAAGAAAAGTAACAAGAAACAAAACATAAACCAACTAAAATTTTTAAGGAGATATATTTTTATGTCAGGACATTCCAAGTGGAAGAACATCATGCACAAGAAGGAGAAGACAGACCTTCAGCGTGCGAAAGTATTTACGAAGATAGGTAAAGAAATAGCAATGGCAGTTCGTGACGGAGGACCTGATCCTGTGTCCAACTCAAAGCTCAGTGATTTGATAGCAAAAGCCAAAGCAAATAACGTACCTAACGACAATATTGAAAGAGCTATTAAAAAGGCAAGCGGAGCAGACGGAAGCGTAAACTATGAGGTTATTCTTTATGAGGGATACGGTCCGTCGGGTGTTGCGGTAATAGTGGAAACTACTACAGACAACAGAAACAGAACAGGTGCGGATATGCGTCACTACTTCGATAAATATGGTGGAAATCTGGGACAGACCGGCTGTGTATCCTATATGTTCAGCGATAAGGGCGTTATTGCCATAGAAGCGGGAAGTATAGATGAAGAAAAGCTCATGGAGGATGCACTTGAAGCGGGAGCAGAGGACATTTCGGGAGAAGACGGGGTGTTTGAAATTACAACTGAACCGTCAGATTTTTCCGCCGTTGCTAAAGCACTGACAGATAAAGGCTACAAGTTTATTTCGGCAGAACAGAGCAAAATTCCTGCCAATTATGTAACGCTTGATGACGAAGATTCTATCAAAAACATGGAAAAACTGCTTGATATGTTTGATGAAAACGATGACGTAACAAACGTATGGCATAACTGGGAGTCATAAATTTGACTGTTAAAGTTTGTAATAATATGAGAGGTTGTAGCAAAATGATTTGTTGCAGCCTCAAACATATACAAAACGAACAATTTTTCGTAGGGGACGATGCCCACATCGTCCCGTTTTCTGTGCAATCTTCGAATTTTGCTACAGTCCCTTGTTTTTATTTATATAAAGTATATAAAAAGAGCAGTACGCTATAAAACGTATTGCTCTTTGTATCTTATAAAAATTGGATTATATAAAGCTCTTTATGTCAGGCAGATATGGTTTGTTCATTTTTCATTTTTTTAATGTATTTATTATAGACATAAATAAACATAATGCCCTGTGCCAAAAAGCTTATAAACCAGCTTATCGGATAGGAAAGAAACAGAGAGGTCATGGTTTTGTGATGAACAAAAACTGTTGAAATCCATAAAAGTCTGAAGATGCAAATTCCGGCAATGGAAAACACCATGGCTGGAATGGGTTTGAAAACTCCTCTGAGAAGCGTTGCTGTCATGTTCATAAGTCCGCCAAGGAACTGGAACGAAGAAACTATCATGATTCTTTCAATTCCAAAGCTTACCTCAACCGGATCCACCACATTATAAAAAGAAAGCAGAAGCTTTGAAAAGGCTATTATAAGAATACCCATAGAAATAGAGGATGTTAAAATCATTCCTGTGGCAATAAAAGCAGCCTTTTTTATACGTTCAGGCTTTCTTGCTCCATAGTTTTGGCTGGTGTAGCTTAAAAGAGCGTTGTTAACTCCGTCAGCAGGGAAAAACTGATACATTTCAATGTTTTGTGCAGCAGCGGCACCTGAAACAGCAGCAGGCCCAAGAGCGTTTATGGAGGACTGGATAAACACATTTGAAAATGAAAATAGCGAGCTTTGTATTCCTGATGGAATTCCAAGTTTTGCGATGTCTTTAAGAGAGCTTTTATACATACGCAGTTTTTTTGGAAACAGCTTGAGTATACCATCGTATCTTAAAAAGCAAAGAATACATCTTATTGCACAATAACACTGGGATATTATTGTTGCAAGAGCAACACCTGCAACATTGAGCTTGAATACTATAACAAAAATGAGGTTAAGTATTACATTTATGACGCCTGCCTGCATTATATATGAAAAAGTTCTTTTTGTATCACCCACTGCTCTGAGAATTGACGAGCAGAAGTTGAACAATAAAACAAAGGGCATGCCAAGAAAATAAATTTTCATGTATGTGACAGCTCCCGCAAGGATGCCGTCTTCTGTAGGTGTGTCAAGAAGCTTTAGCAGAGGCTCTGAAGCAAACCAGGCAACAATCGCAAGTATTATACCTGCAACAAAGCTCAAGGTTATTGCAGTATGAACGCATCTGCTCGCTTCCTTGTCATTTCTTGCACCGTAGTGACGGGCTATAACAATTCCGGAGCCTGCGGAAAGACCTATAAAAAGATTAATCATCAGATTTATGAGGCTTGAACATGCACCAACGGAAGCAATGCCTCCTTTTTCACCAAACTGTCCTACAATGAGCAGGTCTGCTGTGTTGAAAAATTGCTGAAAAATGCCTGTTGCCATAACCGCAAGGGACATAACAAGCATGTGCTTGAATATAGGACCTTGTGTCATATCAATTTCGTTGTTTTTGCGACTCACCGTCTGTTTTCCCTCCAAATTAATTGGTCAAGGAGCTTTTTTTGATAAGCTCTATTATTTCGTTTGCTGCGGATTCAATGGTAAAGCATCCGTCGTTTACATCGTATCCCTCTTTTTTAAGACGGGAGAGAATTTCCGTCACCTCAGGCACAGACAGCCCGTTTTTAATAAGTGTATCCCTATGACTGAAAACCTCTTGCGGTGTTCCTTCAAGTAAGATTTTTCCATTTGACATGGTTATTATGTTGTCGGAATACATTCCGATATCTTCCATGCTGTGAGAAATAATAACAAGGGTGTTGTCACGCTTTTTCTGAAAATCACATAAACCTCCAAGAATTTCCGCCTTGCCTTTTGGGTCAAGACCTGCTGCAGGCTCATCAAGAACTAAAATTTCGGGGTCCATAGCTATAATACCTGCTATTGCGACACGTCTTTTCTGACCTCCCGACAGCTCAAAAGGACTTTTCTTCAATAATTCATCACTTATACCCGTAAAATGGGCGGCATATTGTATTCTTTCGTTTATGTCCTCCTGTGAAAGCCCCATGTTTTTGGGACCGTAAGCGATGTCTTTTTCAACCGTTTCTTCAAAAAGCTGATACTCCGGATACTGAAAAACAAGACCGATTTTAAATCGAAGCTCACGAAGACTTGAATCTTTATCATGGATATCCTTGCCGTGAAACAGGATTTTGCCACTTGTGGGCTTTAACAAACCGTTCATCATAAGACAAAGTGTAGATTTTCCGGAGCCTGTGTGACCGATTATTCCTGTGACTTTGCCTTGTGGTATCTTAAAAGAAACATTGTCAACTGCCGTTTTTTCAAAAGGAGTTTTTATGCCGTATACATGTGATACATTTTGAAATTCAAGCATCGTTTTTCCTCCTTATTTCTCCGGCATTGGCTTTATGCCCTTTTTTTTAAGTAAACAGGATATTGCATCAACTGCCTGGTCGGCATTTATTACGCACCTGTCATTGTTTTCTCCCAGAATTGAGCATACTCTGTTCCACACAGATGTGCTCTGGGGAGCTTCAAGAGAACATTC
>JAGBCG010000185.1 GCA_017938055.1 Clostridia bacterium | reverse complement strand
CCGGAAGCTTTACGCTGACAATGGCACATATACCCTCTCTTGCATCTTCGCCCGACAGGTTTTTGTCATCAGCCTTTAGATAGTTATATTTTCTTCCGTATTCGTTAAGCACCTTTGTCAGAGCATTCTTAAAGCCTGTTTCATGCATACCACCCTCAATAGTGTTGATGTTGTTTGCAAAGGTGACAAGCGTTTCGTTATAGGTGTCGTTATACTGAAGTGCAACCTCTATTGTAACATCGCCTTTTTTGCCCGCTACATAGATAACCTCGTCGTGAAGCATTTTTGCATGCTTTTTGTTGTTGAGAAACTCCACATAACTCTTGATACCGCCCTCAAAGCAAAGCTCAGCATGACGCTTATGCTCCTCCTTGATATTTCCCATTCCTTTTTCAAGAGTGAGGATTCCCTCCTCCATATCTTCTTCATCCATTACCGCCTCGTCAGGCAAAGCACCCTCGTCGCCCGTTATTTCAAGCTCCTCTTCCTGCTGGATATCACGCTCATCAATAAGCTCAATGGTAAGGCCTGCATTGAGAAAAGCCTGTTCACGAAGTCTTGTAAGAACGGTTTTATAGTCAAAAACAAGCTCGTCAAAAATGTCTGGATCAGGTTTAAAGCGAACATAAAGACCATGCTTGTCCGTTTCTCCCTCGTCCTTAATGGGACGTGAAACAACGCCTCTTTCAAAGCGTTCTGTCATTCTTCTGCCACCGTGACAGTTTTCTATTTCTGTCCATTCACTAAGAGCATTAACAACCGATGCACCAACGCCATGAAGACCGCCGGAAATTTTGTAGCCGTCACCGCCGAACTTGCCACCCGCATGAAGCACCGTAAACACCACTTCAACAGTAGGTATTCCCATCTTGGGATGAATACCGTTAGGCACACCTCTGCCGTTGTCCTGAACAGAAACAGAGTTGTCCTTGTGAAGTGTGACAATTATTCTGTTACAGATACCTGCAAGTGCCTCGTCAATGGAGTTGTCAACAATTTCGTAAATGAGGTGGTGAAGACCTCTTACAGATGTTGAACCGATGTACATACCCGGTCTTTTTCTAACAGCTTCAAGCCCCTCAAGCACTTGTATCTGACTTTCGTCATACTCATGAGCATTCTCGTCAACTGCGGAATCCTTCATGCTTACGCTGTCGCTGAAGGTCTGATTTTCTTTCATTTCTTCGCTTGTTGTTTTAGGATTGTCATTCATGTTATTGCTTTTGCTCCTTATTATATCTTCAAAGTTGCTTATTTACGTCTATACTTGTATAAAAATCAAAGATGTGTATTTTTTCTTTTCCAACGGCCCTCGATTGAAGTTGTTGAAAGCTGTGTCATATACACCGTTTCCTTGCGTGAGCTTGTGCAAAGGACAAAAGATTTTGGTATATCCAGTCCCACAGTATAAAGATGTCCCTGACTCTCACACTTTGCAAGAAAGCGTTTAGTGTCCGTCTTGGTACTTGAAGCATCAAGGTCGAATATTCCAAGCACATCATCTTTTGCTATAATCTGTGTGCCGCCTATATTTATATATGGATTGATTGCACTGTCCTTAAGATTCATAATACAGTCCTTTCAAAGCGTTACTCTGCCTTATATTTGCCACCGCAAACATTAATAATGTTTACGCTGTTCATAATCGGAAATGAAGCCTTGTCACACGCCGTAATAATGCACTGTCTTTGTTCAAGCATCCTGCATAGCCTTTCACGCCTTGCACTGTCAAGCTCACTGAACAAGTCATCAAGTAAAAACACCGGATATTCTCCGCATCTTTCCTTTGCGATCTCACCCTCTGCAAGCTTTATAGCAAGCACGGCACTTCTTTGCTGTCCCTGTGAGCCGAAGGTACGTGCTGCAAAGCCAGACATATTACCATCAGCCGATTCTTCGCTTTTCTCATATTCACTGTTGATGCTTTGAAGAATTTTTCTCTTATCGGCACTTTTTGCAATATATATCATAAGCTCGTCACGGTGAGGCCCCACGCTTGTTCTGCCTGTTTCCACATCCTTGTGAGTGCTTGCCTTATAAAGTGAATACAAAGCATCAGTACATTCTTCTTCATCCGATAAATTACCGATTTTCGCTCTGCTGATGTAGTTGACAAACAATCTTTCACTGTCCGAGGTGATATTGCCGTAAGCTTCAGTTGCAAATCTGTCAAGATTCTCGCAGTAAAGACCTCTTTGTTTTACAATAATACCGCCCGCCTGTGCAAGAAGCCTGTTCAACACATCAAGGTATTCCAAATCCGCTTTTTGAGAGCGAATTTTCATACTTTTCAAATAATTATTTCTTTGTGCAAGAATCTTGCCGTACTCATTGAGTGCCTTTACAAATCTTGGCTTTATCTGGCAAAGAGCCATATCAACAAGACGTCTTCTTTCCTCAGGAGCACCTTTTACAAGCTCAAGATGGTCAGGAGTAAACAGCACCGCCCTGAAATTTCCCAGAAACTCCGATGCCTTGTCAACGGCATTTGACTCAACAAGCATTGACTTTAATACATTCTGACCCGACTGTAAAAAGTTTATGGCCATGCTTTTGCCTTTCATGCTCTGTGTGTCATAGCATATTTCCACATGTGCAAAGTCCTTGCCGTGTGTTATAAAATCCTTGTCAGACTTTGTGCGAAAGCTCTTTCCTGCAGCAAAAAGGTAAATAGCCTCAAGAGTATTTGTTTTTCCTGCGGCATTACTGCCGTAAAGAATATTCAGCCCGTCACAAAATTTCGGGGGATTATCGGTAAGATTTCTGTAATTCTCGGTTTTGAGATTACAAATTCGCATCAGCCTTCACAGCCCTTATTTTTATGAATTATTGTACCTATCAAAAACTTTGGCAGCTTCATCATTCTGCCTATTCTCGAAGGCATGCACAAAAGCCTGTACAGCCATTCAAGATTTGTTTTAAGGAAAAACTTCGGTGCTCTTTTTGCAACACCCGCAAAAACATCAAGTGTGCCGCCAAGTCCTGCAACAAAATTGACTTTTAGCCTTTACCTGTTGTCGTAAATCCATTTTTCCTGCTTTGGTGCACCAAGACACACAAAAAGAATCTTCGCACCGCTTGCGTTTATTTGCTGTATAATTTCGTCATTATCCTCAGGTGAAAAATAGCCGTCACGTGTTCCCACTATATTTATACAGGGATACTTTTCCTTGAGCTTCTCAGCAGCAATTACACCCACAGCCTCTTTTTCTTCTGTCTTTTTCCCTCCGCCAAAGAAAAACACACCGTCGCCGCTTTGAGCAGCATATTCAATAAGCTTTTCTGCCACCTCACAGCCGGGCACCTTTTGCTTTACGGGAGTTTTTAGAATCCTTGAGGCATAAACCACGCCTATTCCGTCAGGTATAACAAGGTCTGCCGAGTTTATCACCTCATACAGCTCTTTGTTTTCTATACAGCTCTGCACAATCTCAGAGTTTGGCGTATACATAACCGACACGTCATCGGTTTTAACAAGCTCTTTTACTCTGTCCATAGTTTCGTCAAAGGAAAGGTTGTCAAAATATACCCCTCTGACATTAACTTTATTTTGCATATAAAAACTCCAAAAACAGTATTTTTCTACAAAAGTCCATAGTTGTACAAGACTATAATACCACATTTTATCGTAATTGTAAAGAGGTAATTAAGCATTATAAAAAATGTTTACTTTTTCGTGCGATTATTTTCGTTTTTTAAGCTGTTTTCGGACAAAAAACGCGTTTGATTTTTTTCAATCCCTCATCTTTGTTTCCATTTTAAGCAAGACAACATTACAAAAATGTGCCATTTTCTTTAAAACAATTCTAAAGGACAAAGTGTTTGCATAAACTCAACTAAAAAGAAAAATTTTCAACACAATCAGGAGGAAAAAACATGACAGCAGCATCCATATACAACGACATTGCACAGCGTACAAAAGGAGAAATCTACATCGGCGTTGCAGGACCTGTAAGAACAGGAAAATCCACCTTTATCAAAAAGTTCATGGACACACTTGTTGTGCCCAACATGCAGGATGAGTTTTCAGCCGCAAGAGCAAGAGATGAGCTTCCTCAAAGTGCCGCCGGAAAAACCGTTATGACCACAGAGCCAAAATTCATTCCCAACGATGCAGCAAGCGTTGTGCTGCCCGACGGTGCAAAATTCAACGTAAAAATGATTGACTGTGTAGGGTACATAGTGCCGGGAGCCTTGGGTCTTACCGAGGACGAAAAACCAAGAATGGTAATGACACCCTGGCAGCAAGATCCCATTCCATTTGAAGAAGCGGCAGAAATCGGCACTCGAAAGGTAATACAGGAGCACTCAACAGTAGGACTTTTGATAACCACCGACGGAAGCTTTTCGGAGCTTGAACGTGAAAGCTATGAACAAGCCGAGGAAAGAGTCGCTGCAGAGATGAAAGAAAGTAAAAAACCCTTTACCGTAATTTTGAACACCATGCAGCCACATTCTTCTGAAGTTAAAGAGCTTGCAGAAAAGCTGCAAGACAAATATTCAGTCCCTGTAAGAGTTGTAAACTGTCTTGAAATAACACAGGAGGATATATCCGAGATTCTGCGTGATTTACTGTATGAATTTCCTATTGCCGAGCTTAGATTCACAGTACCCGCATGGGTTAATACGCTTTCTGAAAATCACCCTTTACGCAGCACTATTATTGAGGGCATAAGCGAACGTGCAAGTGGAATATCAAGGCTCAGCCAAATTAATGCTGCATTTTCCGATGTATACGACAGCAAGTTTGGTACGGAAATACACAGCGGAACAATAAATCCCGCCGAGGGCAAGGGTAATCTCACAGTAGATGTGCCAAGAAAGCTGTTTTACAGTATTCTCGGCGATGAAACAGGACTTACCATTGATGGAGATGAGGACTTAATAAACATTGTAACAGAGCTTGCCGGCTCAAGACAAAAGTATAAAAAATTCGAGGATGCTCTGAAACAGGTGGAAGAAACAGGCTACGGAATTGTAACACCTTGTGTAGAAGACATGACCCTTGAAGAGCCTGAAATTGTAAAACAGGCAGGCTCATACGGTGTGCGTCTGAGAGCCTCAGCTCCGTCCATACACCTCATGCGTGCTGACATAAAGGCCGAGGTCAGTCCCATAGTAGGCAGTGAAAAGCAGTCAGAGGACGTTGTGAAATTCCTGCTTCGTGAATTTGAAGAAGACCCTGCTCAGATATGGCAATCAAACCTGTTTGGAAAAACACTGCATGAGCTGATTAATGAGAGTCTTAACGCAAAGCTCAGCCACATGCCCGCAGAAGCACGCAAAAAGCTGTGTCACACACTTGGAAAAATCATAAACGATGGTGCAGGCGGTCTTATCTGCATACTTCTTTAAATGACAAGGGACTGTAGTAAAATTCGCAAATTGCACAAATAAAAAAACGGGACGATGTGGGCATCGTCCCCTACGAATAATTATTCGTCTTATATATATTTGAGGTTGTAACAAATCATTTTGCTACAACCTCTTCTTGTGTCGTTTTTAAGATTATTCTGCTTTTGTCTTTGCTGTGATTTCAACCTTTTCGGATTCTATTTCCTCTTCGTAAACCACATATATGCTGAATGTGTATTCGGTATCCGGATCAAGTTCTTTAACTTCTATAGTGTTCGAGCCAACCTTTGCATTGGTCTTTCTTGCCACTTCATTTCCGCTTTCATCTTCAATTACAATCTGTCCCTTTACATTTGATGTACAGGTAATCTTGACTGTAGTTGTTGTAGACGAAGTAACCTT
>JAGBCG010000184.1 GCA_017938055.1 Clostridia bacterium | reverse complement strand
TGTCCCTTCGGGACGATAAGAAGGATTTCATATTATATCGCTGATAAATTAAAACATCTCTTTTATTCTGCTTTCCCACAAAAAAGACATCACGAGGATGTCTTTTTTTATTTATATGCTTACGGACACAAAACGATGTTGCATTTCGACAAAAAATATAGAGTTATTACTTCTGACGGTCCATACTTTCCCACAACTTAATAAATAAATCATCGGCATACTTGTATGTCCAAAGCCAGTTGATAGTCTGCTTTTCAAGTCCTGTCTTGTCTTCGACGTTGCAGGCACAGGAAACGGCGTATTCGTGCTTTTCCTTGTCGGATAACTGCTCTTTGTACTCATATACACCGATTTTGTTGGGGATTCCTGTAAACTCTGTAATGTCAAGGTCGTCGTAGCTTGTGCCTTTGACACGAAGCTCAAGATGTGTGTGTAAACCTGTGGAATTGCCTGTAGAACCCATAATGCCAAGAGCCTGTCCCTTTGATACACGCTCACCGTTCTTTACCTTGAATGAACCTTTCTTTAAGTGCATGTAGTAAACACGCCTGCCATCGTCCATGGTAATAACAATGTAATAGCCCGCACCACCTGCTTCATATGCCGTTCTGACAATACCTGAACTAATGGAATATACCGTAGTGTCATCAATTCCTACAAGGTCAAGTCCTTTGTGATATGTACCTTTTTTGCCTGTGATTGGGTCTGTGCGTACGCCTCTCGGACTTGTAACACGAAATTTGCCCTTAAAACAGCTAATCATTTTTGCTACCATCCAGCTTGTCTTTCGTCTTGTCTATAACCTCGTCAAGTACGTCAACTGCCTTTGCATCAATAAAGCCCTCGGTAATGAGATAGGCTATAACCGAAGCAAGCACAGCAATAATTCCCTCAACCTCACTGCCCGAAGCTATAACGCCGATTCCCGTAAGTACACCTGCCATTGATGCTATGAATTTTCTACTCGATATTTTTTTCATAAAAGCTTTCATATTCCTCTTTCTCCTTTCCAATCTTTTTTTCAAATGCCGATTTTGCAAAATATCCTGTCATTGTTGCAATTATTGATATTACCGCCTGTATTGATAACGTTTCAGCAATCTGCTCTCTGCCTAAGAAAGCAAGTATGTATGATAAATATACCCATATTAAGCCGTTTACTAAAATGATAGTCAACCACTTTTTTGTGTATGTTACGTACTTTTTGCCGTGTTTTTTCTTCCTTTTTTCAAAGACTCTTGTGAAAATAAGCCACATAATAAAAAGCGTACAAGAAAATATTGCCATTAAGCCAAAATATGCAAGTATTGTTTTTGCTATGTCCATTTAAAAACCTCCCTTAGCAAGAAGATACGCAACAACTGCACCCACAATGGTGTATAGGACTTTTTCAACAACACCTTCCCACCGCTTTGCAGGCTTTTCAATGAGCTTTTTGACGTCGCCTTTCATCTCCTTGACATCTCCCTCCATGTCCTTTTGCTTTTCTGCAATGATGGCAACGCTTGTTACAAGCTTCTCTGTGTCGTCCTGACGTTTTTCAAGACTTTCGATTCTGTGAGTGTTGGACTTTGACCTGTCCTCAACTCTTGTAAGTCTGTCGTGCTCCATCTCTGTCATGTGATTTCCTCCACAATCATTTCAGCCATTTCTGCCATTTTAGCTTCATATTCTTCTTTCGTAATCTCATGCCAGTTGTCTTCACTGTCCCAGTCACCAAGCCTCACGCTTGAAGCATAAATTTCTCCGTTTGTAAGCATCTTTCCCTCAGATGCTGTTATAACTCTTTCGTTTGACATATGTATTTCTCCTCTTATTAACTTCAGTATGATATAATCCAACTTGTCATTCTGAGCCTGTCGAAGAATCTGCAAAGCAGTGATTTAACACAAAGCCGGCTTGTGTGCAAAAACTATACTTTCAAGAAATCCAAACGTATTAGATCCTTCGACTACGTTTCACTTCGCTCAGGATGACAAATAAGCTATAGTCCAGTTATTTCTACCGGCGGTTAAACTATCCCAACTTCCTTCACCATGTTCTGCTTCATAGTTTGCCTGTGCTGTACTCGGAAGCGTAACAGTTAAGCCTGTGGTTGTGGTAGAAAGGGCATTAACAATACTTTTAAGGCTGTCAGCTGAGAGTTTTGTACTCCAGTGAATATCAAAGCCGTTTTGACCGATTGTTCCAGTTATGCGTAATTTTTTCAATGAGTCGCAACGATTAAAAGTTGTATTCATAAATGGTGTTGTGCTTGTTATGATAATTTCCAACTCAATAAGCCCAGTAGAATATGAAAACGAGTTAGTGTTCCCCATAACAGTCGTTACACTTGTTAAATCAATCGGAGGAAATTTTGTTATGCCTATTGCGGAATTTGCAAAGTTCGTAAATGTTGTGCATTTTGATGTGTCAAATTTAATCCCTTGTTTTTTTATAAGTTCGTCCAGATCTCCAGTAAGGTTTCTGGCATCACTAAACATAAAGTTTGCTGTTAATGGCATAATGTCATATTGGGGATTAAACGTTTTATTTGTCCAACCTCTGCCATAAAAAGCATAGTTATAGTTAGTACGAGTTCCGTTTTCTTGATAACTATCCCAAAACTCGTCATACTGTGCTTTCTTGCCTGCTTCATAAACATCATCAAAGTCCTGCTTTAGCTGTAAAGTCTTTTCTGCAATACTCATTACGCTTCACCTCCGCTTATTAAAGCCGCAGCATATGAATGAAGCTCGTCAAGTGCTGAGTCGATATTGCCTATAGCATCCTTGACATATATCTTCTTTACAAATTCCGTGAATGTAACACTTGCCATAACACACCGAACATCAAATCCGTTTTCTACTTCACCTTCAAAAAAGTATTCGTATTTGTCTGTGCCTAGACCAATTTCAGTACCCATTACTTCGGCAGCTCCACCGCTTCGGTCAACCTCGCATTTGAATTTAATGCTTCCTCTCACGTCAATGTGAAACGTAGCAATTTCACCCGCTAAATCATTGTCTGTAATAACAGGGTTTCGTCCCGTTGCTGTAGTAACTTCCGTCAGCTTAATCTCTTCTTCATAAGACGGATTTTTTAGATTTTCGTCAATATCATCTTTGGTATAAACATCGTCATTGTCTGCCTTTTGTAAAAGCAACGTGTCCGCCTGGTCTTTGGTGTACACATCTTCCGCATCTGCCTTGGATAAAAGAAGCTCGTCAAGTGCTGAGTCGATATTGCCGATTTGACTTTCAAGAGTATCAAGCTTGTCTGCTTGTTCGCCCGACATAAAGCCGTCAGAATATATTTTTATATTTTTTATAAATGTTGCGAATTCATATCTGGCATATTTAGCCTGAATAATTATTTCTCTTGTAATATCACCATTGTAACGATATTTGCAACCAGACGTAGAAACATTTTCAGCTGTAAGTTTTATACCATCTATTTCAACATATCCAGCTTCAGCAGGATTAAGTCCTACACCTTCAAAAGCGTTTGCATCAATTTCAAGATTTACATTACCTTGAAAGTCAATGTGAAAAATTGCCCCATTTGAAAATAATGGATTGACAGTTGCAGAAAGCGTGTTACTTGTAATTTCCCAACCATTCTCATCATCACTGGTTTCAACAGTGGTAATTCCTACAAGAGAAATTGTCTCTTGTGCTTTGTCGGCACTTGCTATTGGTGTAAAATCGTCATTATCTCTCTTTTTCGATAGCAGTGTGTCAATATCATCTTTGGTATATACATCGTCACTGTCAGCCTTGGATGAAAGCAATGTGTCCGCCTGATCTTTGGTGTATACATTGCCCATAGCAGCACCAATGGCTGTTTCGGTTGTTGTACGTAAAATGCCAATTTCTCTGTTAAAATCATTTCTCGCACTGTTTACTTCACCTAAGACATCCAAAATATATCCGTCAACCTCTGACTTTTTATAAACTTCTCCGGCATTTGATTTTTCATCAAGAAGAATGTCTGTTTCTTGCTTTGTGTAGGTGTTATCTCTAATTTCTGTGTAGTCTGCAAGTGATTGCTGTGCCAGGTCTTGTACTTCATTTCGGTATTGCTGTGCTTCAAGACAGTACCTTTGTGAATTTTCGCTGTGAAGTGATGCTTTCTGTTCAAGCACCTGAAATTCGCTTAGCTGTTCTTCTGTGATTTCCGACTCAACATCCACTGACGTAGACACATAAAAACAGCTTTTTTCACTATGCCATATTTTTTCACCATCTGTTTCAAAACCACGCAGTTGAAATTCCACAACAGGAGTGTTTTTCAGCACCGCCGAGGTAATGCTCCATGTAAGAAACAAGGTTTCTCCATCGTCTGACAGATTTTTCTGTGCTATTACGGTTTCTTTGGTATTTTGCAAATCAATTCTGAATTCCATATGAAAAATCGACTTATCGTTTATTGCAAAAATCCTTGTTTCTACAAGATTATCTCCTGTAAAGCCAATATGCTTTTCTCCTGAGGGTATAAGCAGTTTTCTGTCTGATACTATTATCATATTTTTCTCCTTTCAACAAAAAAAGAGGACGGAAGCCTTGCTTTTTTAAAGCAAAATAAGCTACCATCCTCAGGATGTAAATTTAATACAGTTTTTTACTGTAACTGTCCGCATTTTCTTTTTTCCGTTAATGCGTTTTCACCGTCAAAGCTTCGCAGTCGCTTGACGTGCTATTATTTTACCACAAAATCATGCTTTTGTCAATGGATTTATATTAAAATTCGAATATTTGTTCGTGTTTTTTTACAGTTATTTCATTATATTAATGGAAAACAATGGAGTAAGGTAATAAAAAAATCCGGGTATCAAAGTAAATTTTGAAGCATAAAATAAAAGTACAACACATGCAAAATAAACAAAGAAAGGTGTTATATATGTCGAAAAACAGTATAAACAAAAGCTTCGGCGGTGACGGCGAAAAGTATAAATGCAAAAAGAAAACACGCCATATCCGCCTTAATATTATAGACTCTGAAGTAGGTCAAAACTCGCCTGAATGGACAACCTCAACATGTGACCCGTTAGGGTCGTATACAGGAATTCCAGAAAACAAGTTCGATACTCCCGTTCAGGATGCAGATGATCTTTAAATACCCCTGTTTTTTCTTGTTACTTTTCTAATTAAGGAAGCTCAGCTTTGCTGAGTACGAGATTTCAACCAAATCAAAGATTTGGGAAATCACGGAAAAAGTAACCAAAAGAACTTTATTTGGCTATCGCCATGGAAAAAGATTTTTTATACTAATATTTTTTCTCTTTTCAGCACAAAAAAATGGGACGATGTGGGCATCGTCCCCTACTTTTTATAAGGCTTTGTCTGTCATCCTGAGCGAAGGCACATAAAGTGCCGAAGTCGAAGGATCTGCAAAGCTTTTCTTTCTGCACAGGCAGTGACTAAGTGCAATTTTTTACGTAACAGATTCTTCGGCTTCGCTTTGCTACGCTCAGAATGACAATTTTAGGTTCGGGTGAAAGATAGTCCGTGAGTCGTTGTTTGACTCACGGACGTTTTTACGTGCACCAAAGGTTGCTTTTTTTATATAAGTTGCCTGCGAATACTGCTGTCGGGCTATCCCGACACTTTCTCTTTTCAGTAAAGAGAAAGTAGGTTATGTATTAATGCCGTACTTGCATGGGCTTGATGGGTCAATAAATATACCATCAAGAGATACAGCAAAATATGTCATAGGTGAAGCAGTAGCTTCAGCACCGTCTTGAACGCACGCAAAACCGGTTGAGCCTGCTTTACCCACAACGGTTTCACCTTTCACAGCCGTATCACCCACATTTACCGAGATTTCTTTGAGGTTTCCATAATAACTGAGAACACCGCAGCCATGGTCAATTACTACCATGTTTCCGTAAAGACCTGTATTATCCGCATAAACCACAACACCATTATTGGAGGCTGTGATTTTCTGACCATTCATTGCTTCAAGCTGCATACCCTCATGGGTGTATGTCTTTGTGTAAAGGCTGATAACCTCAAGCTTTGTGCCATAAGATGCTCCACCCTTTACAAGCTTTGACGAGCCTGTGGGATAGACAAATTTTCCGTCATACAGAAAAGCATTTGTGCTTTCTTCTGTGAGTGAAGTCACAAGAGAATCAAATTCTTCAAAATTTTCCTGAGTGAATGCCTTTGAAAGATTCTCGTCAGTAAAGAGCAAGGTATATTCATCATGCTCAACAGCTCTGCTCACCTTGACATCAACGCTCTGCTCGTGTCCGCTTTCTGTTCTGAGAGTGAGTGTATATGTTCCCTTTTCAAGATCGCAGTTCATGGGAACAAACATAATTTTCACTCCGTCCTCTGAATCATATACATTCATTTCTTCCGGAATACCAATATCATTTATTACCGTCAGCTTTTCTCCGTCATTAAAGTCGCTCATTCTAAGCACTGTGAAGTCGCCTGCGGGAACACCCTTGGTG
>JAGBCG010000183.1 GCA_017938055.1 Clostridia bacterium | reverse complement strand
GTTCTTACCAAGCAAGCCAACCTCACGAGCCTGGTTAATAGCGATTCTGAGTCTTTCAACAGCGATAGGATACTCAGCACGAACGTAAACGTAACCCTGGTCAGCACCGATAGCGTAAGCAGCAATAGCCATAGCTTCGATAAGAGCATGAGGGTCACCTTCAAGAATTGAACGGTCCATGAAAGCACCGGGGTCACCTTCGTCCGCATTACAGCAAACATACTTCTGACCGCCGTCCTGAACGAGAGTTCTTGCAAGCTTCCACTTCTGACCTGTGGGGAAGCCGGCACCGCCACGGCCTCTGAGACCGGACGCTAAGATTGTGTCGATAACTTCATCAGGAGTCATTTCTGTAAGAACCTTACCGAGAGCCGCATAGCCGTCAGTACCTATGTATTCTTCGATATTTTCAGGGTCGATAACGCCGCAGTTTCTCAGAGCAACTCTCTTTTGCTTCTTGTAGAAGCTTGTATCGGAAAGAGCAACTGGCTTGTCATCAGTTTTTTCACCGTCTGTTTCATCATAAACAAGACGAGTAACAGGACGACCCTTGAGAAGATGCTCGCTAACGATTTCAGGAACGTCATCTTCTGTAACTCTTGAGTAGAAAGTACCTTCAGGATAAACTATAACTACAGGACCAAGAGCACAAAGACCAAAACAACCGGTCTGAACGAGCTTGATTTCATTTTCAAGACCGTTTGCATTTAATTCACTTTCAAATTTTGCGAGAACCTTTGCACTTCCGGAAGAAGTACAACCTGTACCGCCGCAAATCAATACATGTGAACGTATCATAATTTTGATTTCCTCCGTTTATTATTTCATTGTATATTCAGCAATGGGTTTGCCGCCCTTGATGTGCTTTTCAACAACTTCAAGAGCCTTTTCTGGTGTCATATGAACGTAAGTTACCTTTTCTTCATCTGACTTGTAAACTTCAACAACCGGCTCGTACTGGCAAATGCCTATACAACCTGTCTGAAGAACTGAAACAGAATCAGAAAGACCTGCTTTTGCAACCTCCTCAACGAATGCGTTAAGAACAGGTTTTGCACCTGCTGCGATACCGCAGGTAGCCATGCCTACAACGATTCTTGTTTCGCCTGTGCCTTCACGTAGAGAAACCTTGCCCTTCATTTTGTCTCTGATGGCAGCGAGTTCTGCTAATGATTTCATTTTTGTGTCCTCACTTTCTTAAGTAATATTATAATTTTCTTTTAAAAACTCTTTAATCCAGACTAAAACGTCAGGAGTTGACAGGGGAATTTCACCGCCCAGTGTTTCCCGAAGCTGTCGGGTGTCAAGGCGAACATCTAAAGTGTCCGACTTGTGAGTAAATATAAGGTCTATGTTTTCACCCATTCCTTGAATAAGCGTTACAATGCTTCCGATTATGTCGCCTAAGGGAGTGTAATCAAGATGATTTTTCAAAAAGGTAGCACTTGTAACTGTGCCGTGACTATCGGGAAACTCCCTGTCACTTTTTGAAACTATGGAAAATGTGCCGCCCGTCTGTTCACTTGCCATCTTGAAAAGGGGAATACCCATTCCAACCTTTCTCGTTGTACGTGATGTGCAAAAGGGACTTGTTACATTTTCAACCATTTCACGACTCATGCCGCAACCATTGTCAGAAATTCTTATTTCAAGAATGTCATGTGATTCTGTTAAATCAATGTTTATGAGAGTTGAGCCAGCTGTGACGGAATTCATGGCAATATCGAGTATGTTAAGAGATAATTCTTTCATATTATGTATTGCCGCCTTTCGTGAGCTTGCCCCGAAGTGCCTCGAATAATTCGTGTCTGACCAAATCCGAACTGTACGGCTCGTCATTAAGCTCGATAAAATTCTCAGCTTCGCTTATAGACCATAGATTGTGTGCATCAGAGTTAAAAACGTGGGATTTTGATTCAATTATAGGAAAATCCTTAAGATATTTTTGGTAATCTTCTTTACCGTTGAACTCGATGCAAGGAAAATCGGGGGTTTTTGGAATAGTACCTAAAATGGAAACTATGCCGTTTGCAGTCCTGTCGATGTGGGCAGGGAAGACAAGAGCATTGTACTTTTGTGCAAGACAAAAAGCCTCGTCAAGTCCTATGGATGTGGCAATGGGAAGAAAGTTTTCGTCAACTCCCGTCACATTGTCGTTTTCATCCATTAACATTTGCTGCCCGAATATTTCAACTTTGTTGGGGAAAATTCCCCTGTAGGGTTGAACGGCAAGGGAAAAATCCTTTGCCTGCTGAAGAAATTCAAACAGACAGACCATGTGAATGTCCTCAGCCGTAGTAAGCTCCATTCCTGCAATACCTATAAGACCGTTGGCTTTTGCAACCTTGAGAAAGCTCTCGCAGTTTCCGCAGGTGTTGTGGTCAGTAAGTGCCACAATATTAAGCCCTTTAAGTGCCGCCATGCCGCAGATGTTGTTTGGAGTCATGTCATCGTCGGCACAGGGGGAAAGACAGGAATGGATGTGCAAGTCGTAATAATACTTGCTCATTTTTTTAGTTCCTCATATAAAACGGTGCAAGCACCGTATGTACTTTTGGTTGTTTTCAATACGTTGATGTTCTTTTCTTTTGCAAGAGATAAAAATTCATCATCAGGCTCTACCGATTCTGCAAGAATTACACAAGATAAATCAAGCAGGGAAGACACCGCAAGAACGTTTACGTTTGACATAATGGTAATAAGACACTGTCCCTCGCTTGCATGACCCATGACCCAGCTAAGAAGATCTCCGGCATAAACACCGCTTATTTTACGCTGTGGATCGACAATGCAAAGACCTGAAAAATCAGGAATTTCCAAAAGCGAGCTAACTGTCATTTTTATCACCATCACTTTTCGTAGTATTGTTGTTCTTT
>JAGBCG010000182.1 GCA_017938055.1 Clostridia bacterium | reverse complement strand
GGTGGTCAGAACACCTACATTCCTATGAAGCTGAATATGTCAGGCGTTATGCCTATCATCTTCGCAGGCTCCATTGCTTCCATACCCGCAACGCTTGCAATGATTATCAAGCCTAAAGCAGGCGGAGTTTGGGACTTTATCGTAAATAAAATCTTCAACTACTCCTCTCCTGTATACATGGTAATCTACTTCCTTCTCATTATCGCCTTTTCTTATTTCTATCTTGCAATTTCATTCAATCCTGTTGAAATTTCAAATAACCTTAAGAATAACGGCGGTTCAATACCCGGTATCCGTCCCGGTAAGCCTACTACCGACTATATCACAAAGATTCTCGGTAAGGTAACTCTTATCGGTGCGATATTCCTTGGTATTATTGCAACACTTCCTCTGCTTGCAGGTATAGGAAACGGACCTCTTACTGGTCTTGCATTCGGCGGTTCTTCACTGCTCATCCTTGTAAGTGTTGCTCTTGAAACTCAAAAAGAACTTGAAGCACAGATGACGATGCGTCATTATAAGGGCTTCCTTGACTAAACCACACATTAAAGAGGAACATTCAATGAATATAATATTTTTTGGAGCTCCCGGTGCGGGTAAAGGAACACAAGCTGAAATAGTCAGCAAAAAACTGAATATACCTACAATCTCAACGGGTGCCATAATCAGAGCCGCTATCAAGGCGGGAACAGATATGGGCAAGTCTGCACAGAGCTACATCGAAAAGGGAGCTCTTGTGCCGGACGAGGTTGTAATCGGTATAATAAAAGATAGGCTTGATGAGGATGACTGCAAGAATGGATTTATTCTGGATGGTTTTCCCAGAACAATCCCTCAGGCAGAAGCTCTTGACAAGATGGGAGTAAGAATTGATACAGTTCTTGAACTCCATGTACCGGATGAGGAAATCGTAGTCCGCATGAGTGGAAGACGTGTTTGCCCCAAGTGCGGTGCAACCTATCACACAAAGTATAACCCCTCCACAGCAGGTGAAAAATGCGATAAGTGTGGCGATGTTCTTTCTATTAGAAAGGATGACGACCCGGAGGTTGTAAAGTCCAGACTTGTTGTGTATCACAATGAAACCGAACAACTGAAGGAGTATTATGGTAAGAAAGGTCTTGTAAAAACCGTTATCGGTCAGGAGAATCTTTCTGATACAACTAAGCTTACTCTTGAAGCACTCGGTATCTGAGGCAAAAACTGATGATACTATTAAAAAACCAGGAAGATTTACTTCTCATGCGTAAGGCAGGCAGCATAACCGCAGGTGCTTTAAATACCGCAATGGAGCTTGTAAAGCCCGGAGAAACTCTTATCAATATTGATAAGGCGGTGAAAAAGTATATAGAGAAATGTGGTGCAAAACCCTCCTTTCTCGGTTATGGTGGTTTTCCTGCAAGTGCATGCATAAGTGTAAATGACGAAGTAATTCACGGCATACCTTCCGACAGACAACTGCAAGAAGGTGACATTGTCAAGGTCGATGTTGGAGCTTTTTATAAGGGCTTTCACGGCGATGCGGCAAGAACCTTTTTCTGTGGAAATGTGAGTGATGAAGCTAAAAGACTTGAAGAAATTACAAGACTTAGCTTCTGGGAAGGAATTAAGTATGCAGACAGCCGATACAGAATCGGCGATATATCAAATGCGGTACAACAGTTTGTGGAAAAAGCAGGCTATTCCGTAGTAAGACAGTACGTGGGACACGGAGTGGGAAAAAATCTCCACGAAGAGCCCGAGGTGCCAAACTTCGGAAGAGCAGGCAAAGGCCCGAGAATATACGAGGGAATGACTCTCGCAATAGAACCTATGGTTAATGAGGGAACATACGAGGTAGATGTTCTTGATAACGATTGGACAGTAGTTACTCATGATGGAAAGCTTTCAGCTCACTATGAAAACACTGTGGCAATAGGTCCAAACGGTGCCGAAATACTAACAAGTACCGACTGATTCATCAGAATGGAGGGAATCATTGTGTCAAAGGATGACGTAATGGAATTTGAAGGCGTTGTAACGGAAGCACTTCCAAATGCAACATTTTTAGTAAAACTTCCCAATGACCATGTGGTAACAGCACATATTTCCGGCAAGCTCAGAATGAATTTCATAAAGATATTGCCCGGAGATAAGGTTACAGTTGAGGTTTCTACCTACGACCTGACAAAGGGAAGAATCACTTGGCGAGCAAAGTAATTGCAAAATTGCTTTCTCTCACATATAACAGGAGGATTTCAAAATGAAAGTTAAGCCTTCGGTAAAGAAAATATGCGAAAAGTGCAAGATAATCAAAAGACATGGCATCATCATGGTTATCTGCGAAAACCCGAAGCATAAGCAAAGACAGGGCTAAAATGCCCAAAATGCGTCAGACGACGAGAAAACGAGGTGTAAATAAATGGCACGTATATCAGGCGTTGACCTTCCCAGAGAAAAGAGAGTTGAAATAGGCCTCACTTATATCTACGGAATCGGTCTTACAAGCTCAAAAGACATACTTGCAAAAACAGGAATTAACCCTGATACAAGAGTTAAGGACCTTACAGAAGACGATGTAGCAAAGCTTCGTGAAGTTATCGAACACGAATACACCGTAGAAGGTGACCTTCGCAGAAACGTAGCTCTTAACATCAAGCGTCTTGTTGAAATCGATGCTTACAGAGGAGTAAGACACCGCAAGGGTCTTCCCGTAAGAGGTCAGAGAACAAAAACAAACGCAAGAACACGTAAGGGTCCTGCAAAGACTATTGCTAACAAGAAGAAGTAATTGAGAAAGGAGTGACATAAAACCAATGGCAACAACTAAGAAAACAGTAAGCAGAAAGCGTCGTGAACGCAAGAATATTGATAAGGGTTGTGCACACATCCGTTCCACATTTAACAACACAATCGTTACACTTACCGATATGAATGGTAATGCACTTTCCTGGGCATCTGCCGGTGAAATGGGCTTCAAGGGCTCCAGAAAGTCAACTCCTTATGCTGCGCAGACAGCTGCAGAAACAGCGGCAAAGGCAGCTATGGAACACGGTCTTAAGACTGTTGAGGTTTATATCAAGGGCCCTGGTCAGGGACGTGAATCTGCAATCAGAGCACTCCAGACAGCAGGTCTTGAAATCGTATCCATAAAGGATGTAACACCTATTCCCCACAACGGATGCCGTCCCCCCAAGCGTAGACGTGTTTAATCCGATGATCGGCGAAGCGGAAAGATTAACCGCAGCCGTAAGAATGTTTTAAGGAGGAAAAGACAAATGGCAAAATATACAGGTCCAGCTTGCAGACAGTGCCGCAGAGAAGGCGTAAAGCTGTTTAGCAAGGGCGAGCGTTGCTACACTGAAAAGTGTGCACTTTCCAGACGTACCGGAGCACCCGGCCAGCATGGTGCAGCTCGCAAAAAGATTGGCGAATATGGCAAGCAGCTTCGTGAGAAGCAGAAAGCAAAGAGATACTATGGTATCCCTGAAAAGCAGTTTAGAACATACTTTGAAAAGGCTGACGCTAAGGAAGGCATGACAGGTGAAAACCTCCTTTGCCTTATCGAACGCAGATTTGACAATGTAGTGTTCAGAATGGGCATGGGAGAAAGCCGCAGAGATGCAAGACAGCTTGTTGTTCACGGACATTTCGAAGTAAACGGCAAGAAGGCAAACATCCCTTCAATGATTCTCAAAGCAGGAGACGTTGTTACAGTTAAGGAAACAAGCCGCAAGTCTGAAAAGATTAAGGCACTTGTTGAAAACATGGACAACAGAACAAGTCCTGCATGGCTTGAGGTAGATAAGACAAACGTAGTTGCAAAGGTAGTTGCACTTCCTAAGAGAGAAGACATCGACTTCCCCTTCGAAGAACAGCTTATCGTCGAACTTTACTCCAAGTAATAAAGTATTTACAACAACAAGTGGAATCATAAAAAGGGAGGTTTTAGCATTGATCGAAATAGAAAGACCGAATATTACTACAGTCGAACTGAAATCCGACGGTTCATACGGGAAATTCGTGATCGAACCATTGGAAAGAGGATATGGCACTACACTCGGTAATTCACTTCGCAGAGTGTTGCTCAGCTCTTTACCCGGAGTTGCGGCAACCAGCGTAAAAATTGACGGTGTGCTGCACGAAATCTCCATAATTCCCGGTGTAAAAGAAGATGTGCCGGAAATCATACTGAACATTAAGGCAATAACCGCAAAGCTCCACACAGATGGTCCTAAGACAGTGATTCTTGAAGCCACAGAAGAGGGCGAAGTAACTGCAGGCGACATCAAGTGTGATGCGGACATTGAAATTCTTAATAAAGAGCAGCATATAGCTTATCTTGAGGACGGCGGAGTTCTCAGAATGGAAATAACATTTGAGCATGGAAGAGGATATGTATCTGGAGAAAAGAATAAGCTCAATCTTCAAAATCCTCCCATAGGACTTATTTGTGTTGATTCTATCTATACACCTGTTTATAACGTGAACTATAAGGTAGAAAACACAAGAGTCGGCAATGTGACAGACTTTGATAAGCTTACTCTTGAAGTATTGACCGACGGAACAATTTCAGC
>JAGBCG010000181.1 GCA_017938055.1 Clostridia bacterium | reverse complement strand
TAAATGAGCCTTCTAACAAATCCACTTGTTACGGGGATAATATCCATGGCACTCAATGAGGATGTGGGAACAGGAGATATTACAACCGAAACTACAATACCTGCTGAAAAGGTAGCATATGGAAGATTTATAGCAAAGGAAGATATGATAATCTGCGGACTTGAAATTGCAGAGCTTGTATTCCATATGGTAGATAAGCAAATACAGCTTGTAGCAAACGTTAAAGACGGAGATTTTGTTAAAAAAGGCGACTGTATTGCAACGGTCTCGGGAAATGCAAGAAACGTGCTGACAGGTGAAAGAACGGCATTGAACTTGCTTCAGAGAATGACCGGTATTGCAACCAGAACAAATGAAGCAGTAAAATGTGTAAATGGTACAAATGCCAAAATTGCTGATACAAGAAAGACAACACCAGGCCTTCGTGTGCTTGAAAAATATGCGGTACGTGTAGGTGGAGGAACAAATCATAGATTCAACCTTGCTGATGGTATACTTATAAAGGATAATCATATTGCGGTTTCGGGCGGAATAACAAATGCCGTTAAAAATGCAAGAATAAATGCACCGCATACATTGAAAATAGAAGTAGAAGTCGAAAACGAGCAGATGCTGCATGAAGCGATAAACGCGGGAGCTGACATTATCATGCTTGATAACATGACTAATGAACAAATGAAAAAGTGCGTAGAAATAACTGCTGGCAGAGCACTTCTTGAAGCTTCGGGAAATATGGGAGATAAGGATTTGAAGGCAGTTGCAATGACAGGCGTGGATTTAATATCCATTGGTGCGTTGACACATTCTGTAAAGGCTGCTGATATAAGCCTTAAATTTACAATAGAATAAAGAATAGTCCCTGCCAGTAATGCGGCGGGGACTGAGTTTAAAGGAAACAATATGAATAAACTTAAATTGTGTATATCAATGCTGATTTTCGGCACGATTGGTGTATTTGTAAAAAATATACCTTTGCAATCAAGTGTAATTGCAATGATAAGAGGTTACCTTGGCGGGGCAATTTTGCTGATTGTGATGCTCATAACAGGAAAAAAACCTGATGTAAAGTCAATAAAGAAAAATGCACTCGCTTTGTTTTTGTCGGGTGCGGCAATAGGAGTAAACTGGATATTGCTGTTCCAAGCGTATAATTATACATCGGTTGCCGTGGCCACACTTTGCTATTATATGCAGCCTGTTATGCTGATAATTTTAACACCTTTTTTGTTAAGGGAAAAGCTTTCACTTAAGAAAATTATTTGCGTGCCTGTTGCATTTTCCGGAATGGTGCTGGTTTGTGGAATATTTAATTCACAGCAAAATATCAGTATAAAGGGAATAGTTCTGGGACTTGGTGCGGCGATGTTTTATACCTCTGTTATAATAGTAAACCGTAAATTAAAAGATATTTCGCCATATGACAGCACGCTTGTTCAGCTTTTGACGGCAGCGGTGGTAAT
The DNA here is from genome assembly GCA_017938055.1 of Clostridia bacterium. Lineage (GTDB taxonomy): Bacteria > Bacillota > Clostridia > Oscillospirales > CAG-382 > UMGS1387. The sequence goes on along the minus strand of JAGBCG010000181.1, from coordinate 7,280 downwards.
AACGCCCTATAATATTGTGACACATCAGATAAACTTTATAAAGCTTGACATAACAGGAGTTTTGATGCTTGTGACTGTAGGTATTGTTCATACGGGAATTACATATTATTTGTACTTTTCAAGTGTTAAACATTTGTCCTCTGAAACCGTGGCAATTTATAGCTATATTGACCCTGCTTTTGCGGTTGTTCTTTCGGTGTTTTTGCTTGGAGAGGGAATGGATAGCTACGGACTTGTGGGAGCAGTACTTATTTTGGGTGCAGCACTTTTCAGCGAGATAAAAATTAAGAAAAAAAGATGACTGTTCAACATAAAACATAATAAAAATCAAAGGGGTTGTAGCAAAATGATTTGTTACAACCTCTTACATATATAAAATGCACAATTATTCGTAGGGGACGATGCACCCCAAGAGTACTTCCTCCCTTCGCTCACGGCACCCACATCGTCCCGCTTTTTATGCTAACTGCGAATTTTGTTACAGCTCTATTTTCATAAACAAATGTTGTTTTAACAGATAAAGATAGCATATACGATGCTAATGCTATATAAGACTTTACCGATTGGCAAGCTTGCACAAACCAATCGGTAAAACTTAAAACAAGTCGCTATGCGTACCCGTTCGAGCCAAGAAGAGTATCAATTGATCTCCATCTATCTGATATACGAGCAGCCAGTCCGGTTGTATGTGACATTCTCGATAACCACCGTAATCACCAGTCAACAAATGATCGCGATACTTTGCTCCAAGCGTTTCGCCATTCGCAAGAGCAGCAATCACCTTCTTGATTTTATCAAGATCATAACCGCGTTTTTGTGCAAGTCTCAAATCCTTCTTGAATTGATTTGAAGGAACAATCTCATACTTCACCTAAAATGTCCTCCATCATACTATCTACATTGTCATACCTCTTATATTTTTCGGGAAAACGGAGCATTTCCTGTGATTCTTTCATCGCTTCAAGAGTAATCTTGTTAGGGACTTCTCTGGTAATAGAAAAAGGAATTCCACCCTCATAAAGCATTTGGCGTAGAAAAATATTTACAGCGGTAGAGAGATCCATTCCAAGATCTGCAAGCATTACTTGTGCTTTCGCTTTAGTTTCAGCATCAATGCTGATATTCGTAGATACTTTAGACATAATACCAACTCCTTTCGATAGTAGTATATCACATTATATCCGATTTGTCAACATATTATGTTGCAATGTAGGTGTATATTGTATGTATATGTGCATATTATGTGGGATTTTAACAGATAAACATCGCATCTCCAAAACTGAAAAATCTGTATTTTTCTTCTACAGCGACCTTGTAAGCATCAAGAATTTTTTCCCTTGTAGCAAACGCCGAAACAAGCATTATAAGAGTACTTTCGGGAAGATGAAAGTTTGTAATCAAGCAATCGGTAACTCTGATTTTTCTGCCACCCGGATAAATAAAAATTTCTGTGTTGTCACAGCCCGCCTTGACGTAGCCATCTTCGTTTGCGGCAGATTCTATAGTTCTGCAGCTTGTAGTACCAACACAAATAACTCTGCCACCGTTTTTCTTTGCGGCATTGATTCTGTTAGCACTGTCATCGCTTATTGAGTAAAACTCAGAATGCATTTTGTGATTAGTAATAATGTCCTCTTTAACAGGACGGAATGTGCCAAGACCCACATGTAGAGTGACATACACGATATCGACGCCCATATTGCTTATTTCCTGAAGTAATTCGCTTGTAAAGTGAAGACCTGCAGTAGGTGCAGCACTTGAGCCTTCATATTTTGCATAAACAGTCTGATATCTGCCTTTTTCGCTTTCTCTGCTTGTGATATATGGGGGAAGCGGCATTTCGCCAACTTCATCAAGAATTGCATAAAATTCTCCGTCATAGAAAAACTCGCAAATTCTGTTTCCATCTTCTAAAACGTCGGTGACAATAGCCTCTAATTTGTTTGAAAAGTGCACTTTTGTGCCAACGGTCATCTTTTTGCCAGGATGAACAATACACTCCCATTTTTTGTCTTCAATACGCTTTAACAGTAACACCTCAATAACGGTTTCACCAAGCTGTGAAGTTTGCTTGCCGTCTGCATCCTTAATGTATCGCTTTCCGAAAAGACGGGCAGGGATAACCTTTGAGTTGTTGAGAACAAGACAGTCACCTTTGCGTAAATATTCCTTTATGTCGCAAAAATGCCTGTGTTCATAGGTATCTTTATTCCTGTCAAGGACGAAAAGCCTTGACATATCTCTTTTTTCTGCGGGAACTTGTGCAATAAGCTCCTCGGGCAGATAGTAGTTGTAGTCACTTTTTTTGATTGCTTCCATATTTGTCCCTTTTTATTAATAAAGTTTTTGTCATATTTGATTGTTGCCATGATACTCGAAGAAAAACTAATTCTGTGGCTTTATATCAATCAAAATCGTCAGCTTTTTGTCGGGAGTAACCACAAGATTTGTATCGAGTGTGGCACATAATCCGCTGTCGGTAAATCTCCAGTTTCTGCCGCCATACTGAACAAGCCTCGGAGTTCTGGGAACAGCAAAGGAGGTAATATCAAGCTTTCCCTTAACCATGTTAATTTCGATGTAGTCTATGCCTTCCTCAACATAACCATAACCGTCTTCAACGCAGAAAAAGCACCTGAAGGTGTTGCCAATTTCAAGAGGACAGTGGTCAGAAAGAGGATTGAAGCCAATGTGCTTTTTGTAGGCATCATATTCAAAGCCGCTAAGAGATACAAGCAGTGCATAGCTTGACATGCTTCTTGGATAGTCACATTCATTTTCTGTTTCAAAAAACGGATTTCTGTGTTCGCCGTCAAATCTGTTTCTGATTGCTTCAATGAGCCTTAGAGCTTCAAGAGGCTTTTCGTGCATAAGCATAAGCTGTGCTGCTTCATATTCAAGACCTGTAATATATTCATCAGCGTGGGGAACAGGATGTTCTGGCACTTTTACAGTATCAGGATAAGCACACATTACACAGCCGCCATTCTCTTGACAATAGGAAACAAGAGAGCAGTTTTCAAAAGTGCGTAAGTCGTTTTTACAGTTTACTTCGTAAAGTGTATTTACTGCACTGTCTATTCTATCTTTATCAAATATTTCACCAAGACCCATCAGGTCTGCATGCCATTGACCGAGAAGCTGGTCGATGCTTGAGCCTTCACCAATCTGATACTTTATTTCTCCTGTTTCAGAACTGTAATAATCGTCAATAGCTTTAATGCCCGATTTTTCAAAAAGACTTTTGTCGGTCAGGTCTATTTTCTGGCAGTAATACTTGCCGTTGAAAAGATTTTCCTCTGTCCATTTTTTTCCTTTGTTGAATAAATCAAGATAGGTTTCAGCTCTCTTTTTGTCCTTAACAATGCTTGCCATTTCGTAGCCCGCTTTAAGTGCGGCAAGATACATACCTTCTACTCGTGAGTTTGGAGAAAAGAGAAAAGTGTCAAGACAGTTGTGTTGTAAACCGGACATAACACCACTTTTGCTTGTGTCCCAACCATATGGATTGTCTGGTGAAAAGCAGTAATCAAGAGCATGTGCAATTTCGTACCAGTTTTCAATAAGCTGCTCATCATCGCCCCAGAGCTTAAAGTTGCGATAGCTTTTTAATATAATTCCAAGTTGCACATCGGCACAAAAACGTACGTCATTAGTAATTGCATTGTCCTCAAAGTGCTTTCTTTGCTTTGGAAGAAGTCTTGAGTTAATACCACCATAATCGTCCATACAGTATTTTAACTGACTGAGTGTCATTGAACGCTCAAGCTTTGGAAAAAGAAATGATAAGGAGTAGGCATAGTTCCAGATATGACTACATGAAAAAGAAAACGTACCGTGTTCGTTTTCTGAACAGTCCAATTCCCATAAACATCCGTCATCAAGGCGAAGTATTGCAGGGGATTTGAAAACACAAAGATTGTTTGTAACAGCTTCAAGAACTTTGTCGGGCAGAGTTGAACACAGAAGTGTGTCAGAAAACATCATAGACTCGTTTTTTAACCTGTCCCAATGCCTAAAGCAATACGAGGAACATTCAACACTGCTTTCAAAATACTGAGCATAGTAGTTACGCCAGGAGTTTTTGTTGACGTAATCCTCTTGACTTTCATCCATTTTCTTTGGAACAGGACAGAAGTAGTTTGATGCATAGGGAAAATACCATGAAATAAGAAAACGGATAGTTTTTACCTCATTTGGTTCAAGAGAAAAGTGTGTGGCAAGGGCTGCAGAGCTGTTTGAACTTGATTTGTCATCGTAGCTTCTGTTTACAAAAGTGCTACAGAGGGTAAAATCATCCCAGAACTTTTTTATTGTATCAAATAATGAGCTGCGATAGAGATATTCCTGATATGAAACATTTTTTGCGTTAGTGGAAATACACATATTTCCGTTTTTATCTCGTGAAAGCTCGGTAGAATTATCCATGTAAATGTAAGCTTCACCATTTTCGGTGCAGCCCGCAGTATTTGAACAGTTTGGAAGAAGATTTTCAAGGATACCGCAAAGTGTGTAATCTGTTTTTTTGTCACTTGAATTGTACACTTCAAATTCAAAAAAAGCAGCAGGTATGCCGGAATCAGTGTCATTGAGAGGAATAAACGGATTGAAAGCTTTCATTTTAATTGTGGCGGGAAAGCTATCACAAGCAAAATTCAGCTGTGCAAATGGAAAGTACGATTCAAAATCACATTTTGGAAAATGAGGATAATCTTTAAGTATACGAAAGCTTGTTGCACTGACAAAAGTTTCTTTTTGAGAGATAGAAAGTTCAAGCTCGGACTGTAAAATTCTTGCATCTAAAAGTTGTCCGTTCCTTTCGGCTTTTATGGCAAAAAAGGAATTTGAAGTGCTGTGTTTGTCGGGACGATTCTTAATTTCAAAGCCGCCTAAAGCACCATTGCCTAAAAGCCCTATACAGCCTGTCCCGATTCCGCCAAGGGGAAAAGAGATTTTCTGTCTTTTTTTATCTGAGTAAATGAATTTTTTCATTGATAAGCCTCCGTGAGCTTAGAAAATCACATAATAAATCTATCATAATATTTTATAACATAATGCGTTTTTTGTCAATAAGTACAAAATAAATATTGTATATAAAAAACATGCTGACTTTGAGAAAATATAATATAATTTTGCTTGATTTTAAAAGTTAATTATGATATAATAGACGCACAATTTAGATGCCATCCGATTTTCCCAGTGTTTAAGCGAGTTTGAGTAGTTTCGATGGAATTTGGATAAAAAAGAAAATAGTAGATGCCAAAAACCATCTTCACAAAAATGACAATCAAACGAGCAATTTGATTGTCATTTTTTGAAAGTTGAAAAATTAAATAATTCTAATGAGGACAATCGTTTCAAATAGGAAATGGTTGTCTTTTTTTGTACCCAAAATCTGAAAGGAGAGAAAGAAATGTACACAGAAAAATTCTTACGGCAAGTACATCGTAAATTAATTCAAACAGGAATTGCAAATGCAGAACTCAGAGACACCTGTATTGAAATCTACGAAGGAGAAAATGAAATTTTCAAGATTGACAGGAAAGGCGGAATGTTTTATTCGGCAGACAAACAGTTCAGAGAAAGAGTGGATAAGCTTCACGAAAAGATACAGCCGATCGTTTGTGAGGTAGATGAGTATCTCAAAGCAATGGAAAATAGTACAGAATTAAAGGCTATCGATTTTAACATGCCATATAGGAAATTGGCTGAATTTAATGAAGTGGTATTTGCCGGAGTTGAACATGACGATGGTAGTTTTGAATTTGCAACATGGGATTATAGAAAGAATGCATTGTATCATGGGCATTACAATCCAGACTACCGAAAGGCTAAAGAAGACTTTGCAACACGTTCGGGACTAGTAAATGCAAAATTGATATTCAAGGATAAGGAGCTGGTTGAAATATATCGTTGTTTGGAAGATACACTTAACAACGGATATGAACTAGATGGAGAGCAAAGAAAAATGCTTGAAGATATGCAGGATCGAATTCAATATTCAGTGGTGGGGTTTGAAGAGTTGCTTAAAGAATCAATGGAAAAAAGTCCTGAAGAAAATTTTGAACAAACAATGTAAACTGAAAGGAGAGAAAGAAAATGAGACAGATGTTTCAAATTAAGACAGAATATCTTGATACAAGCATAGGCATTGAATTCCCGTGTAGCAATAGCACTTTATATGCAAAACTTGCAGAACTTCATATGCCGGATGAAGAAAAGATACGAAATCCGCTTTTTGTAAAAGAAATTGATTATGAAGAGCTAAAAGGACTTGAAGGTCAGTTCATTGATCCTGATGTCTTGAATTTTATAGCACAGAAGTTGGACAGCTTCGATCACAAGGAATTAAAGAAGTTTAATGCGATAGTAAGGACTTATACCATTGATACACCGAGAGAGCTTGTTAACCTTACATACAATATGCATTACTACACCTTAATTGAAGATATGAGTAATGTTGAGTCAATCGGCAGAACACACATGCTTACCAGAGAACAGGCATTGTCAGCAGATAATAGCGAAGGTTATGACTTTTACAAAATAGGACAAGAGCTTATGGAATTGGGAACAGGAAAGTTGACACAGTACGGAATTATATTTGTAAACGATGATTTAGAATATGAAAAACCGTATGTCGGCAAATCACTTCCTGCATTTGAATATGACAGCAGCAAACTAGTTACGATTGAACTGATGAATGAAAATAAAAGTGCTTATGTTTATTTGCCTGACTGTCCGTTTACCATTGAAAGAGCAGTAAACAGAATTGAGGCTGAGTCTGTTGAAAATTGTAAGGTATATGTAGATGGATACAATATTGAAGAAGGTTATGAAAGAATTCTTGGTGATGTGCTTGAAAAGGAAGGAGTACATGCACTAAATAATCTTGTCTCAGAAATTGCTAAATTGGACCGATGGAGGTTATATGATTTTAAGGCAATTATTGAATATGCAGACGTATCAGACAGCGAAAGCATTATAAGGCTAGCCCAAAATATAAATTGCTTCATTGTTTATGATGAGGTAGATAATGCGGAAGAGCTTGGCAGAGAATGGTTAGACCTACACGATGAGTATTATATCCATAGCGACCTGCGCGACTTCTTTAATTATGAAGAATACGGAGAGTACCTCACAAGAAACCTCGAAGGAAAATTCCTTGGTGCATCGGGTTTTGTTGGAATAAAGGAAGAATACGATTTGAAAGAAATATTAGGCGAAGAGCAGGAGCAAGAATAGGGCATGCAAGGCATGTCCGGGATGTGAAATGAGGGAGG
>JAGBCG010000180.1 GCA_017938055.1 Clostridia bacterium | reverse complement strand
GTGCAGATGCACTCGATATGTTGCCTTGCGGCAACGAGAAAAAGGAATTTATATCATATCGCAACGAAACGAAGTGAAGTTATATCGAATTTGCGAAGCGAATATATCGCACGAGCGTGAGCGAGTATATCGCAAATAAAACAAAAATATCCTTGTGGTTCGGCTTTCCTAAAAAACGAAGTACTCATCAGAGTGCTTCGTTTTTTCTTTTTTAATACGCTTATTATTGACAATTACGCAATCTTTGATATAATATAAGTAGAAACATTTACGAGGTATGCATATGAAAGAAACAGAGCTTAACAAAATATATGAGGAATGTAAAAACTGTACTGCCTGTCCACTGCATCAAAGTAGAACAAACGTGGTTTTCGGAAAAGGCAACCCTGATGCAAAAATACTTTTTATCGGCGAAGCACCCGGACAACACGAGGATGAAATGGGGCTTCCTTTTGTGGGTGCAAGCGGGAAATTGCTTGACAAGTATCTGGATGCAGTTGACCTTTCTCTTGATGACGTTTACATAGCTAACATTTTAAAGTGTCGTCCTCCAAACAATCGTGATCCAAAGGAAGATGAGGAGCAAGCTTGTATTGGCTTTCTCAGACAACAGCTTGAAATTATAAGACCTAAAATAATTGTATGTCTTGGAAGAATTGCTGCATATAAAATTATAAAGCCTGATTTCAAAATTACTCAAGATCACGGCAAATGGTTTAAAAAGTCAGATTATCTTATGACCGCTGTGTATCATCCGTCGGCTCTTTTGCGTGACCCGAGAAAAAGAGATGATATGATGGCAGATTTTATAGCTATAAAGGATAAACTGGCTGAACTTTTAAAATAAATTGTCTTTAATAAAGATTTAAGGGTATGGATTTTTCATCCATACCCTATTTTGTTATGTAATCAAATATTTTCCTGTGAGCTTTCGCAAACAGGCTTTAATAAGACTTTAGAATCAAACAGAAATGCTTTTACGGAATCTGCCGTGTCAACATCCAGATATATTTCCTCATAGCTTACAGACAAATCCTTGCTTACGGGAATAATCTTTACATCCTGCAAAATCTTTGATGCATAGCTTGACACCATTACGGCGTAATCAGCATCAACATTCAGCACATGAAGCATACCCTGCGAAACCTTAACAACAGGATAAAATTTACATGTACCACAAGTGCTTTTAAGGCTGATTTCTCCGTCCTCACTCATTGCCCAGACCTCTTCAAAGTCGAATTTAAGTTCATTTGATAAATAGCTGCTGTTTTTTAAATTGTCTACACTACAGCTTGTTCCAATGTTCTTTTTTATTTCCTTTGCTGTAACAGTCTGTTCTGAGCTTACTAACACCTTTCCAACAGTAGCAAATCCTTGCAGGTAGTAAAGGAAGCCACCAGCTTGTCCGCCCACCTTACTATCTGCAAAAACATTTCCCATTGCTATACATTCGGAAAAATTATACTCATTTGTGGCATTTTCATCAAACCACTCTGACCATCCATCTTCATCCTTGTTTGCCGACGCAACAAATCCACCCGAATAAGCGTTGAAACTACTTGTTTCAAGATCTACATTGCCTTTTGCAACGCATCTCTGAAACACATATGTGCCTGCAGGATCTGTGCTCAAATGTGCTGCGAAACCGCCAGCATAGCTGTTACTTAAACTGCTTGCTGAGAGATTAACGTCCGCAATACAATCCCTTACATAAACACCGGCACTCTTCGCATAGACTTTTCCAATAAATCCGCCACAATTCAGTGCTTTCTGAGAATCAATTTCAATGTTTCCATATGCCGAGCACTGTACTGCCGAAACAGAGTAACCGGATATTGCCGTACTTATCTGTCCAATAATACCTCCGAAACAGCTAAGATTTTCAAAACTGTATTTTCCGCTTACATACCTGGCATTAACATTACTGATATTTCCCTGAGTCATATACCCAACAACGCCAAAGTGCTTGGTATCTGTCAAAGCTATATTCTTAAGCAAATGTCCGTTACCCAAAAGAGTACCCTTAAAGGGTGCCTCTTCTGTACCTATCGGCACAAACTCCACTTGTGCAAAATCAATACAAGCCTGTATTGAATACACCGCAGAAGCATACTGGGCATTACTTTCCGAAACCATTGCCGAAGCACACAAAAAATCCTGTGCCGTGGAAATTATATATGGGTTTTGTGCAGTTCCGTCTCCTGTAAGAACATTTTCCAATGGATATGTGCTTATATCACTATCGTTGATGCTGTCAGCAATTATTGAACTTTCTTGTGTCGAATCTGCCAATACTGTCTGCACAGGATAAGATAACGCATTAATTGTAGTAAGGAATATTGCTAAACTGATCGCGATTAGCTTGATTGCTGTCGTTTTCATAAGACTTTTTCCTTCTATTTTATATTAGATAATCTCTATCATGCTTTCATCCCAGATTTCAGGTGCTTCATATCCCATAAGATTAACAAGTGTTGCTGCAATATTTGAAAGACCATAGCTGTCCTTTTCAACAATCTTATAATTATCAGCATACTTATTATCATAAATAATACATGGAACGGGATTCAGGGTATGGCTTGTCTTTGACTTCATGTTGCCTTTCTTATCAAGCTTAGGATCGCCTGTTTTCTTATCAACCTCGCACATTTCGTCTGCATTTCCATGGTCTGCCGTAATAAGTGCAACTCCTCCAAGACTATCCACAACCTCCAGAATTCTTGCAAGCTGAAGATCAAGTGCTTCCACAGAAACAACTGTTGCAAGATAGTTACCTGTATGACCAACCATGTCACCGTTAGGGAAGTTAACACGCATAAATCTATACTTACCTTCCTTTGCAACTTCTATAAGTCTGTCTGTGATTTCTGCACATTTCATCCAGGGTCTTTGCTCAAAGGGTATCACGTCTGACTTTATTTCTTCATAAGTTTCTGTCGCTTCATCAAACTTACCACTCTTGTTTCCGTTCCAGAAATAAGTCACATGTCCAAACTTCTGTGTTTCACTAAGAGCGTACTGTGTAACGCCTGTATTTGCAAGGTATTCGCCCATTGTGCCCTTTATTTCGGGAGGTGAAACGAGGTATCTTGACGGAATGTGCTTATCTCCGTCATATTCAAGCATACCAGCATATGTTACGTCAGGAACGAAAACTCTGTCGAATTCAGCAAAATCCTTTTCATCAAAGGCACGGGAGATTTCAATAGCTCTGTCACCTCTGAAGTTATAGAATACTACGCTGTCACCGTCAAGAATCTTACCTACAGGCTCACCATCCTGTGCAATAACGAAAGGTGGAAGATCCTGGTCGATACAGCCAAGCTCTGCTCTGTATGCTTCAACTGCCGCTGCCGCAGTTGCAAACTGTCTTCCCTCTCCCAGAACGTGTGTCTTCCAGCCCTTTTCAACCATTGACCAGTTAGCATCATATCTGTCCATTGTGATATTCATTCTTCCGCCGCCTGAAGCAATTTTTGCATCAAAGCATGCATCGTTAAGGGATGCAAGAAATTCTTCAAAAGGATTAATATATTCAAGTGCACTTGTTTCTCCAACATCACGACCATCAATGAGTATATGCACTCTTACTGTCTTTATGCCCTCTTTTTTAGCCTGTACAATCATAGCTTTCAGGTGATCTATATGAGAGTGAACATTACCGTCAGAGAAAAGGCCCATAAAGTGAAGTGTCTTGCCCGTATCCTTAACGGAAGCAATCTCTTGCCATGCCTTTGAAGCAAACATTGTACCCTGTTCTATGGAATTTGAAACAAGCTTTGCTCCCTGTGCAAAAACCTGACCTGCTCCAATAGCGTTGTGTCCTACCTCACTGTTGCCCATATCATCATCAGAGGGAAGTCCCACTGCCGTACCGTGTGCCTTGAGCTTAAGGCAAGGGTATTTTGTCATAAGCATATCAAGAGTAGGTGTTCTTGAATTTTTAATCGCATTTGAGATATTGTCCTTTCCCAAACCGATACCGTCCATAACAATGCAGAACACGGGTCTTGTTTTGGCATCACTTGCTCCGTTTTTAAAATTAAGTTCTTTAAGTGTTTCCTT
>JAGBCG010000179.1 GCA_017938055.1 Clostridia bacterium | reverse complement strand
TTTAGTTTTTCTTCTTTCCATATCTGTTAACCATCCTTAATTAAAAAGCTTAGAAATGTCGTTAAAGGTTATAAAAATCATAAGTGCCATAAGCAGAGCAAGTCCTATAAAGTGAACAATGCCCTCGTATTTTGGATTCAAAGGCTTTCCTCTTAAAAGCTCAATTAACAGGAAAAATAATCTTCCGCCGTCAAGAGCAGGTAAGGGAAGTAGGTTGACAACTCCCAGATTTATGGATATTATCATCATCATATATATGAGAGAGGAAAAACCGTATTTTGCTGTTTCCTTAACCTCACTGACAACGCCCACAGGACCGGAAACTGCTTCAACACCGTATTTGCCGGTCACCGTGTTGATGAGGGATGACCAAATCATGCGAATAATGGCAACAGTCTGACAAAAGGTTTGCTTTATGACTTCGAGAGGGGTTTTCCTTAAGGTGGTAGGAATAAAAAAGCCGGCATTTCCAAAGACAATTCCTTTTTCTACGGATGTCGGAAATGAAAAATCACGGATTGTTACACGCTCACCGTCACGCTTAATAATAAGGTCAACCTTTTTGTCGCCGAGATTCATTGCCTCGTAAATAAGGTCGTGACGGACAAATATATTTCGTGACCCTACTTTGATTATTTCGTCCCCCACAAGTAAACCTTGATATTGCTCGACCTGAATGGGATTGCCAAATTCATCACCGAAATTAAAACGTTCAATCTTGTTTGAATAAATGTTACCGCCGAAAATAACAAGTCCCATAGACAGTAGAAGTCCAAGCAAAATGTTCATGATAGCACCGGCAGAAATAACCAAAAATCTGGCACCAACGCTTTTTTCACTCAAAGCCTTGCTTTTGTCGGGACATTCGTCTTCGTCCTCACCATACATGCTCACATAACCGCCGATGGGGAATAGTCGAAGTGAATATTTGATGCCATCCTTTCCCATACGCTTAAAAATAGTAGGCCCCATGCCAATAGAAAACTCATAAATACCCACGCCTGCTTTTTTAGCCATAATAAAATGACCAAATTCGTGGATAAAGATGAGAATACCGAACATTATAATTCCAAATAATACATAAAGTATGATAAACACCTCCGAACGTGTGCTGTTTTACATTTTATGCAAATTTTTTTCTTATATGCTTTCAACACCCGATAAAAGAAGGTCAATAAATTGCTTTGCCGTTCTTGGATTTCTGCCACCATGACGGATTGCAAATGCTTCAGCTCTTACAAACAGCTTTTCATCCTGCAGAGTAATTCCGCCGGCCGTTGCAAGGTCTTTGACGATTTTGCAGTATAAATCCTTGTCAGGCTTTGAGTAAGTCACAGTAAGACCAAAACGTGCAGAAAGACTGATAATTTCCTGAATCTTGTCACCAATGCTTATTTCGTCACCTTGCCTGTCAGAGTTGGATTCTTTGATAAGATGACGGTGATTTGAAGTGACATAAATAATAGTGTTGTTTCCTCGGGTACTTACACCGCCCTCAAGAGTAGCCTTAAGAGCACAAAAATCCCTGTCGTCGCTTGCAAAGGTAAGGTCGTCGATGAAAAGAATGAATTTAAGGGGCATTTGTGAAATATTGTCAAGAAGCTCAGGAATAAGATGAAGCTGTTCTTTTTTTAATTCAATAATTCTCAAACCTAAATTATAAAATTCGTTTCCAATAGCTTTAACTGTGCTGCTTTTGCCCGTTCCCGCATCACCATAGAGAAGAACATTATTTGCAGGCTTGCCCTCAAGCAAGGCTTTTGTGTTGGCAATAATAAGATTTCTTTCTCTTTCGTAACCTGAAAGGGAAGAAAGTGCCTGTGGATCGGGATTCTTAATGGGAATAATTTCACCGTTGTCACCCAAAATAAACATGTGATATTTTGCATAAATACCAAAGCCTTTTTTGTGAATTTCAAGCAGTCTTTCATGATAAATGTCACCAAAGGAAAGCTTTTCGGTTCTCCAGTGAGCAAGAGTTCCATCACCAATAAATTCGCGAAGCTGTGAGCCGTCAAACTGAGATAGAAACTCAAGAATTAAAAGCTCTCTTTCAAGTAAAGGTTCAAGAAGCTCTCCGTCCCCTTTACCTGTTATTTTATAGAGTGTATATATGTTTTCATCCTCAAGAACGAGATTTAAAAGATATCTTGTAAGGTTGCCGCCATTAGATAAAAGACTCTGAGCAAAATCACAGTATTTGTCTGTAAGCTCGTTTTTGCTGTCCTGATTGCAATCGAACAGAATTATAAGTTTTTTTATAGTTTCATCATTTAATATGTTTCTGAAAATAACAAGGCTGTGAAGCTTTCTTGAATTGTGTACATTCATTGCCAAAACCAACTCCCAATGTCAATTCTTTCAATTAAATATTATAACATATATAAAAATATATATAATAAACTTTTTTTAACGCAGTGTAAAAATACTTTTTTTAAGTTGTTTTCTTATATTAAATTAGAAATCGACATTTTTTTGCATAAAAAAATCCTTGCATCGTTTTCGATGCAAGGAAAATAGAGAATAATAATTATTTTTTGTTGGTTTTGCTGTTCTTAACAACAAGCTTTGTAAGAGCAATAAGAGCAATTACGTTGGGAAGAACCATGAGGTAGTTGAAGAAGTCTGTAAGCTCCCAAACAAGGTCGTTGGAAGCAAGTGTTCCTAGGAAAATGAATAGGACCGCTATTACCGAATAAACTACAACGCCAATCTTTGAATTCTTCGTCAAGGACTGAACGTTAATCTTTCCAAAGAAGTTCCAGCTAATAATTGTTGAGAATGCAAAGAAGAGAAGACAGATTGCAACAAAGATGTTACCAAAGTTTGTTCCAAAT
>JAGBCG010000017.1 GCA_017938055.1 Clostridia bacterium | reverse complement strand
TTTTAGCATTACCGTAACCTGATTAAAAGCACACTTGGTTTTCATCAGCTCTTTAATATCAGCATCTGCATTGGGAAGACGTCTGTATCCTTGGATGTTATCCTCTGAATCTATAAACTCAGCAATATCTCCGCCTACAATATCGGCATCGGTTTTATCAAATACCGCCAGCTGTTTTTCAAACCGTTCAGGTAAACACACATCGTCTGCATCCATAAGTGCTATAAGCTCATTTGTGCAGGCATCCACGCTTGCTCTGCGTGCATCTCCGTGTCCTTTGTTTTCAGCAAATCTTATTACCTTGAATTTTTCGTCTGACTCGTATTTTTTTATGATTTCATCAAGCTCATCGGGAACAGGACCGTCCACCACAAGCACTATTTCAGATGGTGTAACCGTCTGATTCAGAACACTTTGAACAGCCGAGTCAAACCATTCGGGATTGTCCTTGCCGTATACGCACATGGAAACAGAAAACTGCATATGTATCATCCTTAAATTTTAAATTATTACTTATCGTTTAATTCAATCACGTTTTTTATCATCATTATTGTTGAAACAATGTCATTTGCTATCGGTTCTTACAATTTCTTCCATTTTCATCACGCCGTTTAATTTGTGAAAAAGGTCTATAAAGTCCAGTACCGATAACAGCTTTCTGAATGGGTATAAAATTTTTATCAACGGCTTGTATTTTGGGTTATATTCAAGATGAAGTCTGCAATAAGCCTTCCTGAACCCGAAATATTTTTCAAGATAGTCTTGAAATGCCGTTTCATGACTGATACTTCTGGCACCGTCAGAAATAACCGCACCTTCGCTCAACTCTTTTTCATGGTACTCCAAAATACCTGCAACCATTGCAGCATTAACCGAATATTTCTCATATTCCGGTTTGGTCTTCATCTCGAAAAAGTCAATAAACCCATCCGATACGCTCATCAGTAATGCATATCCTGCAAGTTCTCCGCTTTCCCTGCTGAATGTACCAAACACATCCACCGTCCAGCCTCTTACGCCTGATATAAATCTTTCACGATCAAAAGTGCGACGACTTTTTTCCGGATAAGCCGAAAAAGCTGCTACCAGCACATCGTAAATTTCTTCTGCATAATCGCAAGGATTGATTTTTCTGAAATCAAAATTCTTTTTTCCTTTATTTATTTCATATCTTCGTTTAGCTTTTAGCACCGCTATATCCAATGGATCATCTTTTATGACATACCACCAATTCGTTTCATATCCACAGTCAAAGTCACTTGTCCAACGAGCAATAATAGGCTCACCATCAAGACTCCATATACTGCCACTCTTCACAGGCGATGTATCAACATTTTCATGTGGAGCAACTGCGGGTATTGCTGCATGGTTATAGTACTTCCATCCGTCGATTTTCACGATATTTTGCCTCCAACAAAGCCTTTTTGCTCGTACTGATTTTCATCATTAATGTTTTTTTCGTAATGCATATTCTTCAAAGGAGGGAACACGCCATAATACATTTATGGCTTACTGCCTTTGAAAATCATTCATTTTCGTCACCATGTAAAAGAACATATCTCTTGGCGTTAGTTTTTTTTGCATTCCCGCATCTTTTAAAGCCCGCTTTTTCAATTCCCTTGATTGACGGGAGGTTTTCGGTGAAAACAAGCATATAGAACATTTTTCCTTCGTACTCATTTTGTGACGTAATATGTCTGAGTACCGCAGGATATATGCCTTTTCCTCTGAATTGCTTATCGGTAAAGCAAGGACCTATCTGAAACTCATCTTTTTTCATAAATGCAAATTTTCTGCAAGTAGGTATCAGATACGAAGTATGTATAATTTTATCATTTTCGGAAAGCACATAATAAATCTTTGCTTTTCCGTATGTTAAACACCAAAAATTCAACCTTGCCAGTGCGGTTTTGAGATTTTTCTTTTCCTGTGCAAGAAAAATCTTAAAAGGGTGAGGAACGAAAGAGCGAATCTCAAAAAAATCATCGGTCACATTTTCGATTTTGCTGCCATTTTTCTTATACAAGTAGTAGCTCATCAATTACACCTCCATTAATTCTTTCGCTTCACTCTGCTTTTCATCATAAAAAGCCTGCTCAACCTCACCCTTGGACAGCAGATAATCACCCAAATCCATTGCCGTTGCCATGCCGTCCTCAGTTATTCCGTCACGCTTCAAAACTTTAAATGCCGTTCTGAATATGATTTTCATATCCCCCAAAAAGGTGATTTTCTCTATGTATTCAAGGTCATACTCAAACTTCTTTTCCCAGCTCATGTTGTTTCTTCCGCTGCACTGTGCAAGTCCCGTAAGTCCCGGACGCACCGTGTGGCGGCGTCTTACCTCGTCGGACATGAAAACCATATCTCTTACAAGCTGAGGTCTTGGACCCACTACTGCCATATCGCCTATGAGTATGTTTATAAGCTCAGGCAGCTCGTCAAGGCTTGTACTTCTTAAGAACTTGCCGTAAGGAACAAGTCTAACTTCGTCGGGAAGTAACTTTCCGTTTTCGTCCGTTTCACATGTCATAGTGCGGAATTTTATTAGCTTGAATATCTTCTCATCCTTACCGGGTCTTAGTTGAGTAAAGAAGGGATTTCCCTTCATCATTACAGCACCTAAGATTATGAGTATCACAAGAATGGGGGAAAGCACCGTCAGTGCAAGCAGTGACAGCATAAAGTCTATGCCTCTCTTAAAGAACGAAGCGTACATCAAAAAACCTCTAATCTGCTTATCTGAAGCAATTTTTTATAATCTCAATGATTTTATCCTGCTGCTCTGCAGTCATCTTGTTATCGCTTGGCAGACACAAGCCTCTTGCGAATATGTCAGCACCTACGTCTTCGGCACCGCCTGCTATGTAAGCGTTTGTTGTGCCTCGTCCGTTGCCGCTTTTTGTAACAAAAGGATTCATGCGGAAGATGGGCTGCATGTGCATCGGCTTCCAGATGGGTCTGCCCTCGGCGTTGTACTTTGCAAGCTCTTCAAGTATTTGAGTAGGACAGCTTTTTCCGCTTTCGGCAACATAGCAGGCATCGTTATCGCTTCTTACCTGCTTACACATCGCATCCTTGTCAATCAGCATACAAGACAGCCAGAAATTAGGCTCCATAATCTTTTCATCGTAAGGATTCATGGTGACAGGCAAATCTTTAAAGCCTTCCTTATACCTGAAATAAATTTCTTTTTTCTGTGCTATATGCTCCTCAAGGTAAGGTAATTGTCCTCTTACAACACCGGCAATGACGTTGCTCATGCGGTAGTTGTAGCCAACCTCCTCATGCTGATACCAGGGTGCATTTTCTCTTGACTGAGTTGACCACTTACGGGCTTTATTTGCCGCCTCAAGGCCATCCGTCAACAGCATGCCGCCCGAAGAACCTGTTATAATCTTGTTTCCGTTAAAGGAAATTGCGTTATATGTACCGAATGTTCCCGTCTGACGTCCCATGTGGGTTGCACCAAGAGATTCTGCAGCATCCTCTATGATAATTGCACCATGTTTTTTGGCAATAGCACATATTTCATCAAATTTTGCCGGAACGCCATACAGGTTTGCAACTACAATCACCTTTGTGTCGGGATAAAGCTCAAAAGCCTTTTCAAGAGCTTTTGGGCACATGTTCCATGTATCATATTCCGTATCAATAAAAATAGGGTTTGCTTTTTCGTAAACAACTGAGTTAAGTGTTGCTGCAAATGTCATATCCGTACAAAACACATTATCCCCCTGTTTTACACCCGCAAGCTTTACCGCAAGGTGAAGGGCACTTGTTCCGCAGGAGAGTGCCACAGCATACTTACATCCTACTTTTTCGCAAACCTGTTTTTCTATTTCGTTTATGTTTTCACCAACCGTACTCATCCAGTTGGTTTCATATGCCTGCTTTACATATTTAATCTCGTCGCCGTGCATTGTGGGTGTTGAAAGCCAGACCTTGTTTTCAAATCGTTCCATTATTGATCCTCTGTTTCCAAAAAATAATATATTAAATAGGTGTGATTTATTGTTCTGTATCATATGCCCGGGTTCTTATTTGTTTAATTTTCTCTTATAACAACTAAATGGCATGCAAATTAATTGTTTGTAAAAAGTTGCATGCCTATTATTATCGACTCGTTTTGACAGATTATGTACATGATTCGACAAGACTCTATTAGCAAAACAAGCACACAACTATGCAGATTCATTATAGCAAATAATGATAAATATGTCAAGGGAGTTTATAAAAAAATTGATTATTTTTTTTTCTTAAACGATATTCTGATAGCATCAATTATCAATCCGTA
>JAGBCG010000178.1 GCA_017938055.1 Clostridia bacterium | reverse complement strand
TTATTATGGGAAAGATTATAGGTATTGACCTTGGAACAACAAACTCTTGTGTTGCGGTATATGAGGGCGGAGAGCCTGTGGTTATCGCAAATGCAGAAGGAGCAAGAACAACTCCCTCTGTTGTGGCATTTTCAAAGACAGGCGAAAGAATGGTGGGTCAGGTAGCAAAAAGACAGGCTATCACAAACCCCGACAGAACAATTATCTCCATCAAGAGAGATATGGGTAACGATAAAAAGGTTGCTATAGACGATAAAAACTATACACCTCAGGAAATTTCTGCGATGATTCTTCAGAAGCTCAAAGCTGATGCTGAAAGCTATCTTGGTCAGACTGTTACAGAAGCAGTTATCACTGTTCCCGCATACTTCTCAGACGCACAGCGTCAGGCAACAAAGGATGCAGGTAAAATTGCTGGTCTTGATGTAAAGAGAATTATCAACGAGCCTACAGCTGCAGCTCTTGCATATGGAGTTGATAAGGAACAGGCACAGAAAATTTTGGTATTCGACCTTGGTGGCGGTACTTTTGACGTATCACTTCTTGATATTGAAGATGGTGTAATCGAGGTTCTTGCAACAGCGGGTAACAATCGCCTTGGCGGTGATGACTTTGATGAAAGAGTTATGAACTACATGGCTGATGAATTCAAGAAGTCTGACGGAATTGACTTGAGAAACGATAAAATGGCACTTCAGAGATTGAGAGAAGCTGCTGAAAAGGCAAAGATTGAGCTTTCAGGTATGACAAGCACAAATATCAATCTTCCCTTTATTACAGCAGATGCTACAGGCCCCAAGCACTTTGATATGACTCTTACAAGAGCAAAGTTCGATGAGCTTACTGCAGACCTTGTTGAAAAAACAATGGGTCCTACAAAGCAGGTGCTTTCTGACAGCGGTCTTGCTGCATCCCAGATTGATAAGGTGCTTCTCGTAGGTGGTTCTTCAAGAATTCCTGCAGTTCAGGCAGCTGTACAGAGCTGTATCGGTAAAGAACCCTTCAAGGGAATCAATCCTGATGAATGTGTTGCAATAGGTGCTGCAATTCAGGGCGGCGTACTTTCCAATGACGTTAAGGGCGTTCTTCTTCTTGACGTAACACCCCTTTCTCTTGGTATCGAAACCCTTGGCGGCGTTTGCACAAAGATGATTGAAAGAAATACAACAATTCCTGTAAAGAAGAGTCAGGTGTTCTCAACTGCTGCTGATAATCAGCCAAGCGTTGAAATTCATGTTCTTCAGGGTGAGCGTGAAATGGCAGCGGGCAACACCACTCTTGGCAGATTTATTCTTGATGGTATTCCTGCAGCTCCCAGAGGAGTACCTCAGATTGAAGTTACCTTTGATATCGACGCAAACGGTATTGTTAACGTAACTGCAAAGGATATGGGCACAGGTAAGGAACAGCACATCACAATTACTTCTTCAACAAACATGAGTAAGGAAGATATCGAAAAGGCTGTTAAGGAAGCTGAAAAGTTTGCAGCAGAGGATAAGGCACAGAAAGAGGCTGTTGATACAAAGAATCAGGCTGAAAGTGCTATCTTCCAGACAGAAAAGGCACTTAATGAGCTTGGTGATAAGATCACAGAAGAAGAAAAGGCTCCCATTCTCGAAAAGGTTGAGGCACTTAAAAAGGTTGTACAAAATGGCTCAACAGAAGAAATCAAGGTAGCTACAGAGGAGCTTTCAAAGGCATTCTACGCAATCAGTGAAAAGCTTTATCAGCAGGCACAGCAGGCTCAGGGCGGTGCAACAGGTGCAAACGGTGGAGTAAATCCTGACGGAACAGTAAATGGTGACTTTGAAGACGCTGACAATAAATAATTACTAATAATGCAGTTTGCAGCTAAGACTTAACCGTCTTGGCTGTACTGCGGTAAGGATAGATTATGGCAGAAGAAAAAAGAGATTTTTATGAGGTGCTGGGACTGCAGAAGGGTGCAAGCGACGAAGAAATAAAAAAAGCCTTTCGTAAAATGGCAAAGCAGTACCATCCAGACCTTCATCCCGGTGATAAGGAAGCCGAAAAGAAGTTTAAAGAAATCAATGAGGCTTACGGAGTTCTTTCGGATGCGGATAAAAAGTCAAAGTATGATAGATTCGGTCATGCCGGAGTTGACCCGTCATATGGTGCAGGACAAGGCGGAGGCTTTGGAGGCTTTGGCGGTTTTCAGGGTGATATTGACCTTGGTGATATTTTCGGCAGCTTTTTTGGCGGCGGCATGGGTGGGTCATCTTCACGCAGAGCAAACTCACCTCAGCGAGGCTCGGACAGAGAAGCAAGAATCAGTATCACCTTTGAAGAGGCTGCGTTTGGCTGTAAAAAGGATGTAAGCTTTACAAGAATAGAAAAATGTCCTGATTGTAACGGAAGCGGTGCGGCTAAGGGCACAAGTCCGGAAACCTGCTCTGCATGCTCAGGTACAGGCTCTGTAAGAACTCAGCAAAGAACACCTTTTGGCGTTTTCCAGTCACAGCATCCATGTGATAAGTGTTCGGGAAAAGGTAAGGTTGTAAAGAGCCCTTGTGCTGCGTGTAGCGGAAGCGGATTCTTACGCAAGCAGAAAAAGCTTACTGTCACAGTGCCTGCGGGTATTGATGACGGACAGACAATTTTACTTAACGGTCAGGCAGATGCGGGCAGAAACGGCGGACCTAATGGTGATGTTCTTGTAGAGGTTTCTGTTAAAAAGCATGCTATTTTTCAACGTGAGGGAAGAAATATTTATTGCGATGTACCCGTAACATTCTCAGAAGCTACGCTTGGTGCAACCATTGATGTTCCAACACTTGAGGGAGATATTGATTACGAAATTCCTGAGGGAACGCAGACAGGAACAGTATTTACACTTAAAAATAAGGGTATAACAGAAATTCATGGTACACGCAGAGGAAACCTTGTTTTTCGTGTAATTGTCGAAGTGCCTAAAAATCTGAACAGCAAGCAAAAGGAGCTGTTAAAGGCGTTTGCTGATTCCTGTGGTGAAAAAAATAATATTCAAAAGAAGAATTTCTTTGATAAGGTTAAGGAAACCTTTAAGAATATATAAAAAAATACTGCAAAAATTATACCGTTGTCAACTTTGCGGTAAACTTTGCAGGTAATATTTCTATAAATGAATATTGTTTAAGGGGCTGTGGCAAATTGATTTGCTACAGCCTCAAAATATATAAAAAAACGTATAATTATTCGTAGGGGACGATGACCACATCGTCCCGCTTTTGTGTTATTAGCAGATTTCAAAAAAAGAGCCGCAGTGGGTACGATTTTAAAATCGTTTCGCTGCAGCTCCAAAAAACTATTAATAATCAGCATTACCTACTGTTCTGGGATAGGGAATAACGTCACGGATGTTGGAAACGCCTGTAAGGTACATAATGATTCGTTCAAAACCAAGACCATAGCCTGCGTGCTTTGTACCGCCGAATTTGCGAAGATTTACATACCACCAGTAGTCTTCTTCCTTAAGGTTGCACTGTGCCATTCTTGAAAGAAGAACGTCAAGTCTTTCCTCTCTCTGACTGCCGCCGATAATTTCACCGACACCGGGTACAAGCAAGTCCATTGCCGCAACCGTCTTTCCATCGTCGTTCATTCTCATGTAGAAGGCTTTTATTTCTTTTGGATAGTCAATGACGAAGATAGGCTTTTTGTATACAACTTCTGTAAGGTATCTCTCATGCTCTGTCTGCAGGTCGCAGCCCCATTCAACAGGATACTTGAACTCAACGTCAGCCTGCTTCAAAAGCTCAACAGCCTTTGTGTAGGTAACCTTTTCGTAATCACTTGCCGCAAGTGCCTCAAGTCTTTCAAGAAGCCCTTTATCAACAAAGCTGTTAAAGAACTCAAGCTCCTGACGGCAGTTTGTCAGAACGTGATTTATAATGAACTTAATCATGTCCCACGCAAGAGCCATGTTGTCGTCAAGGTCAGCAAAGGCAATTTCAGGCTCAATCATCCAGAATTCTGCAGCATGTCTTGCAGTATTGGAGTTTTCAGCACGGAATGTCGGACCAAAGGTGTAGATGTTGCCAAAAGCCATAGCATAGGTTTCGCCGTTAAGCTGACCGGAAACGGTAAGGTTTGCACTCTTACCGAAAAAGTCCTGCGACCAGTCAATAGAGCCGTCCTCATTCTTTGGAGGATTTGTCAAGTCAAGAGTTGTAACTTTGAACATTTCACCAGCACCTTCACAGTCGGAAGCTGTTATAAGGGGAGTGTGAACATAAACAAAACCACGCTGATTAAAGAATGTGTGAATTGCGTAGGCAACCTCACTTCTTACTCTGAATACGGCAGAAAAAAGGTTTGTTCTTGGACGAAGATATGCCTGTTCACGTAAATACTCAACAGTGTGACGCTTTTTCTGCAAAGGATAGTCGGGAGTGGATGTGCCCTCAACCTCAACGCTTGTTGCCTTGATTTCAAAAGGCTGCTTGTTTTCGGGAGTCAGCTCAACAACACCTGTAACTACAAGTGCAGCACCTACATTCTGCTTTGCAATTTCGTCATAGTTATCTATTTTTTCTCTCTCAAAAACAACCTGAACACCTTTAAAGCAGCTTCCGTCATTAAGGTCGATAAAGCCAAAAGCCTTGCTGTCACGAATACTTCTTGCCCAGCCGCCGAGTGTCACGGTTTTGCCGTCAAAGGAAGGTGTGTTTTCATAGAGATGTCTGATAAGTTCTCTTTTCATTACTTTTACCTCGTTGTATTAGTTTACAAATATCTAAACGTTAGTTTATCACATTAGTAAATATTTGTCAAGTAAAAAAATACGCTTGTGCGTTAAATATACAATAGTTTTAACAGCTAATTCTTTGTATGAAGTTTTTGAAAAAAGTTATGTGAAAAATTTACATTATTTTCATATCCCATGTAATATTATTTTACTGAATATTACAGTTTTAATACTTAAAAAACTTGACTGTATACATATATGATGATATAATATTAATATAAAATAAATGGAGGTGTGCTCATGAAACGTATATCCTTAGTGTTTTTGTCCACGCTTTTGTTTGTCACGTCATGTGTGGCTGTGCAAAAGTCTGCTTCTCATAAAGCAGTCAATGATTCAGAAATGTTTTATATTGACACAGAGCTTCCCGAAATCGGAGACTTTTCGGCAAATCTGCAAAATAAGCGTTACCATGATGAGTACACCGACGAATTTTTGCCATCGGAGGACTACAAAACAGTATTGCCCTTTGTGGCACAATGTTTACGATACCACACTCCAGAATCAGAGTATAACGGTTATAGTGCGGGTAGGCTGTATAATTCGTATGGATTTTGCACTAAAGACGGAAAAATTGTCATGGATGCAAGTGGCGATGTAGAAAATGTGTTTTATTATAAAACAGACGATGGGTTTGGATACTACATAGCAACAATAAATAAAAATGACAGCAATGCAACTAAATATGATGATGTGTATCTGCCAAGTGAATCTCTGCTTATACCAACGAATGGAAAATGGTGCTTAAAGCTTGAAAACGGCTCATATGTTCAGAATGTCGGATATGGAGCAATATGTGTTTGTAAGGCAAAGGAATATAGTACCAATGACTATCTGTCGGAATATGAACTTTTGCTTTATGACTATGACGGAAAGCTTTTGAAAAATCTCGGAGAAAAGCAAAACGCTGAAATAGTTGGTGAAAACCTTATACT
>JAGBCG010000177.1 GCA_017938055.1 Clostridia bacterium | reverse complement strand
TGATACCGTCAACGTCAAGGTCAAATATCTCCTGAAAAGCACGAACAGCGGCATCCGTAGAATACCCAAACTCGCCGTCAAGAGTGGGAATTACGGGAATTGCGGGATAGTTTTCTCTTATTCTTGTAAGATACCCCTGAATGCGAAGAACATCCTCACCTTGACTTCCAAGTCTTAGGGGAGTTCCGGGATAAGAGGTTTCTGCACTTCTTATGTCGTCGGTTGTTGTCAGATTTACGTCATCACCGTAATAGTATCTCAGTATTTGTAAGGCGTTGTTTCCCTGTTGGGCAAGAGAAACAGTACCCCATTGGGAAAGACCATTGCAGCTGACAGTTCTGCCGTCGCAAAAGGTAGTAAAAAGGGGATTTACATAACCCTCTCTTGTAACATACGTGTTAAAAATTTCGTCTACGATTCTGCTGATGTTCTCAAAAATATTTCTTTCCGGAACAAAGCTCTGGTCATAGCTTGTGGTACTTGTTATATCGAAATTGTATCCCTGACTGCGATACCATTCGGTAAAAAATCTGTTTAGAGTAAGAGAAATAATTGCATAAATATTTGCTTTCAAGGCTTCCTCGGGCCATGTGGGATAAATCTCTGAGGAAGCAACATTTTTAATGTATTCATTAAAGGGAACAGTTACATTCTGTGCATTTGACGCGGGAGTGCCAAGATGAACGGTGACAGTCTGGGGAATGTAAATGTCCTCAGAAATAAGAGGCTCAGTTTGAAGTGAGCCGGGACCCTGCATGTTGTGACTGTCAATGGATAAAAGCTGATTTTGAGGAATTGTAAAGTCCATAACTCCGGCTACAGCACCAGGATAATCAGCACTTAGAGGAATCATTGATATGGGAAGCACACTCTGAGTGTCGCCAAAAACCTGAACATTTCTCACTCTTATTGGAAAAAAGCCTTCAGCTTCCACATATACATCAACTAAAGAATATGGAACAGAAGTGTTGCTTTGATTTTGTGACACCGCAGAATCCGGAGTATCAATACGAATAAAACCAGTATTTCCCGAATTGTCGGTGGTAAGAAAATAATTGTAGTATGAGTCAGAAACAACAGAGCCGTTTGAGTTGCCGTTTCTTGATGCCGATGAAGCAATATAAACCTTTGCACCCGAAATGGGAGAAGCATCGTCGGCAATTCTTGTTGTTATGCTTAAATAACCCTGAGACATTTGTCCACCCCTTTTGTGTTTTGGTACAGTATATTTTTAAACAGGGGAAAATATAACAAAAATATTTTTAATCCGTAAGTCAATGTGCGACATTTTTTTTAGTACACACGATATATAATTCATATAGAGGTGAAAAAATGAAAACGGTTTACTGCGATGTTGTGTTTGCGGCAAATTTTGCAGCAGATTTTGCACTGATGCAGATGTGTGCAAGGTTTTTACATATAAAACCTAATAATATTAGAATTGCGGCAGCATGTACACTTGGTGCTATTTTTGCAATAATATGTGCAATAATGCTTGGCAGCGCGGTGTCAAGAAGCGTCTTGGCGGTGATGTTTTCTGCTGTCATGTGCAGAATAGTCTTTGGAAAAGGTAAAGCAGTAAGACTTTTAAAGATAACGGTAACATATGTGCTGTTTGGAATGTTGCTTTGCGGATTTGCAGCTTTTGTGGCGTCAATGATGTCATATAATGTGTATAGCGGAGGAATGAGCTTGTGGATGATAGTTGTTGCAGTTTTGATAATGTGTATTGCATTTTTTCTTTTTGGAAGTGAAATATCAAAGGAAAGCGGAGTAAAAAAGGTGGACGTAATTATAGAGTGTTGCGGAACGAAACAAAGCTTTACACTTATGTGCGATAGCGGAAATCTTCTTACAGACCCATACAGCAGCCTGCCTGTAATAGTGCTTAAAAATGATTTTACGCAAAAAAGTGAAAAGCCCGAAAGCTTTATTCAGTGTAAGGCAAGGTATATACCTGTAAAAACCGCACAGGGTAACGGTATAATAAAAGCAGTAAAACCTGAAAGACTTGAAATAATTAGCGGAAAAGATAACGTAAAAATAGATGCGGTGGTAGGATTTTCAAAAAATGAAAATGCAGATTACGCAGGTACAGACGGAATAATCCCATACTGTCTTGTAGAAAACTTGTAAGAAAGGTGAATGAGTTGCAGAATTTATGTAATATATTTAAGATTGTAAAAAAAGCTCTTAAAAATAACAAGCAAAAATATAATAATAAGCCAACAAGTATATATGAGAGATACTGTATTTTTGGCGATAATGCAATATATTATATTGGTGGAAGTGAGGCATTGCCGCCACCGCTTTCACCTTATGAGGAAAATAAAATGCTTTCTTACCTTGATATACCCGATAAGGCGGAAATGGCAAAAACCAAGCTTATTGAGCATAATTTAAGACTTGTTGTATATATAGCAAAGAGATTTGAAAATACAAAGGTAGGACTTGAGGACCTTGTTTCAATAGGGACAGTAGGACTGATGAAGGCAATAAAT
>JAGBCG010000176.1 GCA_017938055.1 Clostridia bacterium | reverse complement strand
GGGTATGCACAATATAAGCATTAAGCCTTACATATATTCCCGTCTTTTATGTACTTTGCTGTGTCCTTTATACATGCTCGTTTTTATGTTGACTTTGCCTTACTCTGTCACATGCTTTTCTCAAGGCTCTATCGTCTTTACAGGCTTTGATTTTGATTTACAGAATCTTTTAAGCTGTGTTGTTATCTGTATATCCATAACAATTACGGTAGCTGTTTTTGTAATTATCAACAAAAAACACAAAAAGAATGAACAAAACTGAAATTATTTATGCTGTTTTACTCTTGATTTTTTTGTATTATATGGTATACTATTGTAGAATGAGTATTTTTATATAAGTTTTATTGGAGAGGTGCCGATATGAAGCATAACACGCCTCAGGATATCGAAAAATGCTGTGCTTTTTGCGAGTATGCAAAAAAGCTTGAAATTGCCGATCAGCTTCTTTGTGCAAGAACAAAGGATTTGAAAAAGGTTTCAGAAGACTATGTGTGCAAAAAATTCAGCTTTGATATTTTGTCATACAAGCCAAAGCCCTCAAAGCTTCCCAAATTTTCAATAGAATCTGCTGAGGATTTTATTTAAGTTTTTTATTCGACAGTGATTTTGTTCAAGAAAGGATATGTAAAACATGTCGCAAATTCGCAATGAAATTCATACAGCCTTTGACGAGCTTTTTTCACAAAGCACAGCCGGGTGCGGTGACATTCTTGTTGTGGGCTGCTCAACAAGCGAGGTGCTTGGAGGAAAAATTGGCACAATCGGAAGTCTTGAAGCAGCACAGGAAATTTTTTCGGCTTTATCTGAAAAGTGCAGTGAAAAAGGGCTTTATCTTGCCTGTCAGTGCTGTGAACATCTTAACAGAGCACTTGTAGTAGAAAAGGCACTCGCAATAAGAGAAAAGCTTACCATTGTCTGTGCTGTTCCCCACGAGCATGCCGGCGGTTCTTTTGCTACAGCCGCTTACCGCAGCTTTTCTGAGCCTGTTCTTGTAGAACAAATAAGTGCAGACTTAGGAATTGACATCGGTCAGACTTTTATCGGCATGCATCTTAAAAGAGTGGCTGTTCCCGTAAGGACAAGTGTAAAAAAAATCGGCGAAGCTCCCGTTACTTTTGCAAAGGTACGACCTAAGTATATCGGCGGAGAAAGAGCAAAATACAATTAGTTATTTTTTAATTTTATCATATACTGCGGAGGTAATTACAATGAACAAATTAAAGGCAGGTATCATCGGTGCAACAGGTATGGTTGGTCAGAGATTTATTACTCTTCTTGCCAATCACCCCATGTTTGAAATTTCCGTTCTTGCGGCTAGCAGCTCAAGTGCGGGAAAGACATACTGTGAAGCTGTAGGCGGCAGATGGAAAATGGATTGTGACATTCCCGAATCTGTAAAACACATGCCTGTATATGATGCGGCAGATGTTGAAAAGGTTTCTTCCTTATGTGACTTCACTTTCTGTGCTGTAAACATGAAAAAGGACGAAATCAAGGCTCTTGAGGAAGCTTATGCTAAGGCTGAAACTCCTGTTGTTTCAAACAACTCGGCTCACAGAGGCACAAGCGACGTTCCTATGGTTATTCCCGAAATCAACAACGCTCATGTTGCTGTTATTGATACTCAGAAAAAGCGTCTTGGTACAAAAAGAGGATTTATCGCTGTTAAACCAAACTGCTCGATTCAGAGCTATGTTCCAATGCTTACTCCTTTACTCAAGTATGGCATTGAAAACGTAGTGGTTTGCACGTATCAGGCAATTTCAGGTGCCGGCAAAACATTTAACGAATGGCCCGAAATGATTGACAACATCATCCCCTTTATCGGCGGCGAAGAAGAAAAGAGCGAAAACGAGCCTCTTAAAATCTGGGGCAAGGTTGAAGACGGCGTTGTTGTAAGTGCAACAGAGCCTTGCATTACATGTCAGTGTATCAGAGTTCCTGTAACAAACGGTCACACTGCAGCAGTTTTTGTGAAGTTCAAGGGCGAAAAACCCTCAAAAGAACAAATTCTTGCTGACTGGTCTTCTTTCGGTAACGACGTTAAGGCAGAGCTTGCTCTTCCCTCATCTCCCGAAAAGTTTATTACATATTTTGAAGAAGATAATCGTCCTCAGGCTGCTCTTGACCGCAATATTTATGGTGGTATGGGCATTACTGCAGGCAGACTCAGAGAAGACAAATTGTTTGATTACAAATTTGTAGGTCTTTCTCACAATACATTAAGAGGTGCTGCCGGCGGTGCTGTGCTTATCGCTGAATACCTTGCAAAGAAAGGCTTTATTACTGCTAAATAAAGTTAGTTTTTGAAACACGATATTGTCGCTTTCAAAATAAGGTACCCAGCTTTGCTGGGTTCGAGATTTCAACCAAATCAAAGATTTGGGAAATCACGAAAAGCTCCGCAAGAACTTTATTTTGGCTGACGCCGTTAGAAAACTAATTTTTTAAATAAGACTTATAAATGCAGCGTTTGCACTATAGAACACTTCGCACAAAACCCTTTTTTGAGGGTGGAAGGCACCCTGCCAGTAGAAAATTAGCTTTTGAAACGCAATATTGTCGCTTCTTGAAAGAAGCTCCGCAAGAACTTTATTTTGGCTGACGCCGTTAGAAAACTAATTTTTTAAATAAGACTTATAAATGCAGCGTTTGCACTATAGAACACTTTGCACAAAACCCTTTTTTGAGGGTGGAAGGCACCCTGCCAGGAGGGAAATTAGCGGAGTGTCGGGAGAAATGTGCCGGGAATAATGATGTTCTTTCTCAATTTGAGTAAAAACAATTTCCCGACCGAGCCATCCCTCCTTTAAGGGAGCGTTTTTGCCTTCTTTTGAGGCGTGTCAAAAGAAGGTCGCTGTCCGCAGACAGCGAAGTCTTGCGATATGTTAGATTGGTTTTTGGCTGTCACCGTTAAGGAATGTTTTTTAACAATATAACTGTTATAAGCCGCTGTGTTTTCCACGGCGGTTTGTTATTGGGCAAATAAAGTCAGAAAACTTAAGAACAATATTTTTGTGTTTTTTTCAAAAACCTCTTGACAAATCGTTAAAGGTAGTATATAATATCCAAGGTGTAAAGAAAAAAACTTTACAGCATAGAGGTAAAAATGCTTATGGCACTGAAAAATCTTGAAATTTCGGCTTTAAACGACATTTATTCGTCACTGCTACCCGAAAAACAGCAGCTTGCTCTTGATTATTACTATAACGAGGATTTATCCCTTGCAGAAATAGCAGAGCATGCAGGTATTTCACGTCAAGGTGTACGTGACCAGATAAAGCACGCCGAAGCACAACTGATAAATTACGAAAAGGCACTGGGTCTTTATGAGAAATCCAAAAAAACAGACG
>JAGBCG010000175.1 GCA_017938055.1 Clostridia bacterium | reverse complement strand
ACAAGGAGTTTGTTGCACTCTATATTATTATTTCATGCACAAGGAGTAAAATATGTGCGGATTTGCAGGAATTTTTAAAGACACACCCATAATTCAGCAAGATATATCGGATTTGAGAAAAATGTCTGACGCCATAAGTCACAGAGGGCCTGATGACTCTAAGGAAATTATCGATACATGCTGTGCTATGGCTTTTCGCAGGCTTTCCATAATCGACCTTGAAAAAGGAGTACAGCCATTTACCGACAAGGAAAACAGATTTACGGGAATCTTTAATGGCGAAATTTACAACTATCTTGATTTGAGAAGTGAGCTTGTGAATAAAGGCATTACCTTTGATACCCGTTCTGAAATTGAAACTATTCTTGCTTTGTATAAGCTTGACGGAGCAGGTTTTATAACAAGACTTCGGGGGATGTTTGCTATAGTAATTTATGACAGACAGGAAAACACCCTGTTTTTTGGAAGAGATCCGTTTGGAATAAAGCCGTTTTACTACAGAGAAAGCGGTGACAGGATTGTTTTTTCATCAGAATTCAAGACTTTTGTGCATGACAGCAGTATGAGCGACGGATATAAGGTGGACAAAACAGCACTTCAGCACTATCTTACTTTTCAATATGTTCCCGAGCCCAATACCATAACACCTGATATCAAAGTTCTTCCGGCGGGTCACTATGCTCTTTTGAGTAAAGGTGAAAAGCTGAAGCCTGTGAGATATGCAGACTATCGGCTAAAGCCAAATTCAGCAATGAGCTTTGACGAAAAGGAAAAAAATCTGCGTCGTGCCTTGGAAAACAGTGTAAGGGCACATATGCTCAGTGACGTGCCTGTGGGAAGCTTTTTGTCAAGCGGAATTGATAGTGCGGTTATCACCTCTATTGCTTCAAAGCTTTGTCCCGGAATAAAAGCTTTTACCATTTCTTTTGGTGTGAAGGACTATTCGGAAATGGAGGATGCCTGTGAAATAGCAGATCATCTTGATATAGAGCATATTAAGAGGATTGCTACCTTTGAGGATTTTATAAATGCATATGATAAAGTCATGTATCATCTTGACAGTCCGGTTGCGGACCCGTCGGTTGTGGCGATATATCTTATATGTGAGCAAGCAGCAAAGCATGTAAAGGTTGTTCTTTCAGGAGAAGGCTCAGATGAACTGTTTGCAGGCTACCGTGTATACGGAACAAGTCAGTCGGCACAAAAAATCTTTGCTTTGCCAAAGCCTGTAAAAAGTGTTATTAACGCTGCAGCACGTATTCTTCCTGATTTTGTAAAGGGTAAACAGCTTCTTTTGAGAGGTACAACTCCTGTTGAGGACAGATTTGTGGGAAATGCCTTTATATTTGATGAAAGTAAAAAGCAGAAAATATATAAATGTTACAATCCCGATGTCCATTTTACACAAATTACTCATCCCATTTACGATAAAGTGCAGAATCTGTCAATGCTGTCCAAGATGCAATACTGTGATATTAACACATGGTTAAAGGGAGATATCCTTGTAAAAGGAGACAGAATGTCAATGGCACATTCCCTTGAGGCAAGAGTGCCGTTTCTTGACAGAGAGGTGTTCGAAGCGGCAAGCGTACTGTGCGACAGCGACAAATTAAGCCACGGAACAACTAAATATATTTTCCGTCATGCCTTTCGGGATATAGTAAACGAGCAGACATTTATGAGAGCAAAAAAGGGCTATCCGGTTCCTGTAAGAGTGTGGCTTAAGGATGAGCTGTATCAATGGGCAAAGGATATTATTCTTTCGCCATATGCTGATGAATTTATTGATAAAAATATGGCACTAAAGCTTCTTGAAGACCATAGGACAGGAAAGGCAGATAATTACCGTACCGTATGGACGATTTTAACGTTTATTTCATGGTACAGGCTGTACGTGGATAAACAATTTTTGCACATGTAGCAAATGCGTTTAATGAGTAAAATAGAGCAAAAGGTGGATTTGTCATAGACAGAGGGCGAAGCGTTGCTTCGCCATTTGCTTTGGTCTTTGTAAAGATGCCGTGTTTGATTTTTAAGGGGATTTGTTTATGCTTTTTGCCAAAAAGTCTGAAAAAGCGTTAATATAAATGTTGTAAATTGTCTATTGACAAGAAGAAAAGATTGGAATATAATGTATGAGAAAAAGAGTGTCATGTTTTTGTGATGTTCTGTAAATACTACAAAACAGGATTGGAGGTTAGAGAGTATGTTAGAGAAAATCATGGATTTGCTTGCTAAGCAGCTTCGTATTGATGTCAATACCCTTTCACCGGATACAAATATTATCGAAGACTTGGGAGCTGACTCCCTTGATGTAGTAGAAATGCTTATGGCTATCGAAGAAAATTTCGGTATATCGGTTTCTGACGAGGAGGCAATTACATTAAAGACAATCAGTGACGTTGCCGACTTCATTGAGCGTAAGCTCTAAGCGGGCGTTGCTTATAATTAAGCGACAATCGGGAATGTTACGCCTTGGCATAGTATTCCCGCTTTAATTTTTTAAATAATGGCGTATGTGCACTCTTTTCCCGTCACGGCAGAGGTGCAAAAAGCGTATGCTTTGACATAGATTGGCTTCAGGCTAGGATGCCTGTACTAAATTGATGCGTACCCGAAGCAGAAAGTTTTGGTTACGCATACTGTAAAATGTAACACTTATGAGTGTATAGGAGAAATGAAATGTCTCACGAACAGAAAAATAGATTTGTTTACGCAGACAACGCAGCAACCACAAGCGTTCATCCCGTTGTCCTTGCAAAAATGATGCCTCTTTTCGGAGAGGTTTTAGGTAATCCCTCAAGCCTTCATGCAAAAGGCAGAGAGGCCAAAAAGTATATTGACGATGCACGCAGTAAAATTGCAGGAATTCTTGGCTGTGAAGCAAAGGAAATTTACTTCACGGGCTGCGGCTCAGAGTCGGATAACTGGGCTATAAAGGGTGCTGTTAAGGCATATCTTGACAGACATGATAAAGATACTTGTCATGTTATTACAACAAAGATAGAGCATCATGCAGTGCTTCATACCTGCAAGGCTCTTGAAAAGCAGGGAATAAAGGTAACTTATCTTCCTGTTGATGAAAATGCGATGGTGAATCCCGATGACGTTGTTAAGGCGATTCAGGAGGATACTGCACTTGTTGCAATAATGTATGCCAACAACGAGGTTGGTACGGTTGAACCTATCAAGGAAATCACAAAGAGAGTCAAGGAAGTAAACGAGAAAATTTTAGTGTTTACGGATGCTGTTCAGGCGGTGGGACATCTTCCCATAAATGTTAAGGATTTAGGCGTTGACATGCTTGCTTTTTCGGGACATAAATTTAGAGCACCAAAAGGTGTTGGCGGCCTTTATGTTAAGAGTGGAGTTGTTGTCAAGACTCTTATTGAGGGCGGCGGACAGGAAAAGGGCAAAAGAGGCGGTACTGAAAACATGCCCGGTATTGTGGGTATGGCAGAGGCACTGGCTATTGCAAACGAAGAAATGCAGGACGATAACGCAAGACTTGCAATGCTCAGAGATGACCTTATAAGACGTCTTCTTGAAATTCCTCATTCAAGACTTACGGGTCATCCCACAAAAAGACTTCCCGGTACTGCAAGCTTTACTTTTGAATATATTGAGGGCGAAAGCCTTCTTCTCATGCTTGACATGATGGGAATATGTGCTTCAACAGGCTCGGCTTGTTCATCAAAATCACTTGAACCCAGCCATGTACTTCTTGCAATGGGACTTCCCCATGAAATTGCACACGGCTCGTTAAGACTTACACTTTCCCATGAAACAACACAGGCGGATGTTGATTATATCGTGGAAAGCGTTAAAAAAGTAATTGAAAGACTGAGAGAAATATCACCTCTTGGCAGACAGTAATTGATTTACAGGAGATATAAATATGTATTCAGAAAAGGTAATGGACCATTTTACAAATCCGAGAAATGTTGGCGAAATTCCTGATGCAGACGCAGTAGGTGAAGTTGGAAATGCCAAATGCGGAGATATAATGAAGATTTATATGAAGATTGAGGATGGAATAATTGTAGATACAAAGTTCCAGACTTTTGGCTGTGCAAGTGCTATTGCTACTTCTTCAATGGCAACAGAGCTTATTAAGGGAAAGAGCGTTGAAGAAGCCCTTGAGCTTTCAAACAAAGCTGTTGTTGAGGCACTGGACGGACTTCCTCCTGCAAAGGTGCATTGCTCGGTGCTTGCAGAAGAAGCGGTAAAGGCGGCTATTGTTGATTACTACAAAAAAATAGGCAAGGATACAACCGAGCTTGAAAAGCAGTGTAATGGTTGCTGTGCAAGCTGTAGCGCACACGAGCACGAGCATGCTACGCACGAAGAATAATCAAGACGGCTAAGGAGAATGAAAATGTCAAAGAAAGTTTACATTGGATGTGACCATGCAGCACTCCACATGAAAAATGATATTGTGGGATACCTGAATGATAAAGGCTATGACGTTGAAGATATGGGAACATATACCCCTGATAAAGTAGACTACCCCGTATATGCCGAAAAGGTGGGCAGAGCTGTTGTTGCAGATAAAGGCTCACTGGGAATACTTATTTGCGGAACGGGTATCGGAATGAGTATGGCTGTAAACAAGATTCGTGGCGTGAGAGCTGCGGCGGTAAGCGAGGTTTACAGTGCAATTCTGACAAGAAAACATAACGATGCAAACGTTCTTTGCTTTGGAGCAAGAGTAATCGGCATTGAAACGGCAAAGATGATAGTTGACGGCTTCCTCGAAGCAGAATATGAGGGAGAAAGACACGCAAAGCGTGTGGGCATGATAGCGGCTCTTGAAGAAGGAAGCTCTTTGTCTTAAAAACAAAATTAAACCGTAGGGGTCGATGCCCACATCGACCCGATTTTTGTATGCATTGAGAATTTTGATATAATTGCTGATAAATAGCTGAAAGGAATTTTTATGGAAGCATTTGCAAAAATACTGTCAGAGGAGCTTGGCAAACCCGAGCATTATATACAGAACGTAATTGACCTGCTTGCAGACGGAAACACCATTCCCTTTATCGCAAGATACCGAAAGGAAATGCACGGAACAATGGATGACACCACACTTCGTGCACTGGAGGACAGACTTAATTATCTGACAAACCTCAGTAACAGGATGCAGGAGGTAAAGCACTCCATCGAGGAGCAGGGAAAGCTCACGGAGGAGCTCAGTCTTGCCATTGATAATGCAAAGACTCTCAGCGAGGTTGAGGACCTTTACCGTCCCTATAAGCAAAAGAGAAGAACAAGAGCAACCATTGCAAAGGAAAAGGGACTTGAAGGGCTCGCAAACGAGATTTTGGAGCAGAATCCCGATATGCTTCCTTTGACACAGCTTGCTGAAAAGTATATTGATGCCGAAAAGGGCGTTGAAACAGCAGAGGATGCTTTGGCAGGTGCTTCGGATATTATTGCTGAAATGATATCGGATGATGCAGAAATAAGGAAATTGCTTAAAAATTCCATTACCGAATTTGGTACAATTTCCTCAAAAGCAGCAAAGGAGGAAGACTCTGTTTACAGAAACTACTATGAGTTTGCATCTGCAATAAAGAAGGTGCAGGGACACCAAATTCTTGCCATGAACCGCGGCGAGAACGAGGAATTCCTGAAGGTAAGCATCGACTACAGCAAGGATAACGCACTTCAGATTATCTGCTCACAGATTATCACAGGCAAGAGTCCTGCATTCTCCTTCCTTGCGGCAAGTGCCGAGGACTCCTATGACAGACTGCTGTTCCCCTCCCTTGAACGTGAGATAAGAAACGGACTTTTTGACTTTGCGGCAGAGGGGGCGATTAAGAACTTTGCGTCAAACTTAAAGCCTCTTATTATGCAGCCTCCCGTTAAAGGAAAGGTTACTCTCGGCTTTGACCCTGCGTACAGAACAGGCTGTAAATTGGCTGTTGTTGACGGAACAGGAAAGGTGCTTGATACAGGCGTTATTTACCCCACGCCGCCTCACAACAAGATTGATGAATCGAAAAAGGTACTTGCCGACCTAATCAAAAAGTACGGCATTGAAAATATAGCGATAGGTAACGGAACGGCATCGAGAGAATCGGAAAATTTTGTTGCAGAGCTGCTGGGTGAAATCGGCGGAAACGTAAAATATATTGTTGT
>JAGBCG010000174.1 GCA_017938055.1 Clostridia bacterium | reverse complement strand
TTCACATGTTCGTGGAG
Source organism: Clostridia bacterium (assembly GCA_017938055.1). GTDB lineage: Bacteria > Bacillota > Clostridia > Oscillospirales > CAG-382 > UMGS1387. The sequence continues at coordinate 3,393 of JAGBCG010000174.1, read as the reverse complement.
GAGGTTCTCACAAAGAGAATCGGCGATGCAGGCAAGCGTCTTCACACCTCACGAAGCAGAAACGACCAGGTTGCTCTTGACATAAGAATGTATCTTCTTCGTGAAATGGCAGAAACCGCACTTCTTGTTAAAAATCTGTGCGAGGTAATCGTAAACAAGGCAAAGCAGCACACAGAAACTGTAATGCCCGGTTACACTCACCTTCAGAGAGCACAGCCCGTAACTCTTGCTCACCAGCTTCTAACCTATGCTCAGATGTTAAAGCGGGATATTCTCAGGCTTTCCGATTGCAGCGAGAGAACAAACGTTATGCCTCTCGGCTCCTGTGCTCTTGCTGGGACCACCTACCCTATCGACAGGCAGATGGTGTGCGACGAGCTTGGCTTTGAGTGTGTTACAGAAAACAGCATTGACGGAGTTTCAGACAGAGATTTTGTTATCGAATTTGCATTTTGTCTTTCAATGATTATGATGCACTTATCACGTTTTTCAGAAGAAGTTATTCTATGGTGCTCAAGTGAATTTGGTTTTATGGAGCTTGACGATGCCTTTGCCACAGGCTCATCAATCATGCCTCAGAAGAAAAATCCCGACATTGCAGAGCTTGTTCGAGGCAAAACAGGCAGAGTTTACGGCTCTCTTGTAACGCTTCTCACAGTCATGAAGGGTCTACCTCTTGCTTACAACAAAGACATGCAAGAGGACAAGGAAGCAATTTTTGACAGTCTTGACAACGTAAAGCTATGTCTTGAAATATTTGCAAAAATGCTTGATACTGCCTCATTCCGTGTAAATAAGCTAAGAGATGCCGCAGGCTTCGGCTTTATCAACGCCACAGACTGTGCTGACTATCTCGTAAAAAAAGGCATGCCCTTCAGAGCAGCTTACAAAATCGTAGGCGAGCTTGTTGCAGTATGCATTGAAAAGAATACAACCTTTGAAAAGCTTTCCCTTGAGGAATACAGAAAGGTTTCCGACGTATTTGATAGGGACGTTTACCAGGCGGTTGACCTTGATGTTTGTGCAAGTGGCAGAAAGGTAATCGGCGGTCCTGCTAAGGAAGCGGTTGACAAGCAGATTGCAAATCTTGAAGCCTTTTTGTCACAGCTATGCTAAGGAGGAATTAACATGGAAAACAAAATTATAAAAGCAGGCATCATCGGTGCTACAGGTTATGCAGGTGCTGAGCTTTTCAGACTTTTATACAGTCACAAAAATGTTGAAATTGCCGCCGTTTCCTCCACCAGCTTTGAGGGAAAGGCATTGAATGAGGTTTATCCCGCACTCACAAATGAAAAAGAGTACATCCTCACCGACATGGACGGTGTTATTGAAAAGAGCGAGGTTATCTTCGCTGCCCTCCCCCATGGACTTTCCGAGGAGCTTGCGGCAAAATGTGACGGCAAAGGCAAGGTTTTAATTGACCTTGGTGCAGACTTCCGTCTTACAAGCGAAGAAAAGTACACAAAGTGGTATGGTCTTGAATACAAGCATCCTGCACTTCACGAAAAAGCTCTTTACTGTCTGCCTGAAATCAACAGAGAAAAGATTGCATCCGTTGACATCATTGCAAATCCCGGCTGCTATCCAACAAGCATAGCTCTCGGTCTTATGCCGGCAATTAAAAATGGATTGGTAAGTACCGACTCCATCATTATCGACTCCAAAAGCGGTGTTACGGGTGCGGGCAGAGGTCTTTCACAGACAACTCACTATCCCGACAACAACGAAGCTTTTTCGGCATACAAAGCAGGTCTTCACAGACACACCCCCGAAATCGAACAGACCCTTTCCATGTTTGCAGGAAAAGATGTAAAAGTAACCTTTGTTCCCCACCTTCTTCCCGTAAACAGAGGTATTCTGTCAACAATTTACGTAAAGACCGACAAGACTCTCGATGAAATATACGATGTATACAGCAAGGCCTACGAAAATGAAAAGTTTGTAAGACTTCAGCCAAAAGGCTCTTTTGCAAACATCAAGAACGTAAGATGCTCAAACTACTGCGACATATCCCTTCACTATGACTCCCACACCTCAACCCTTATTATCACAAGTGCCATAGACAACATGGTAAAGGGTGCTGCAGGTCAGGCAATTCAGAACATGAACATTCGCTTTGGCTTTGCCGAGGACGAAGGTCTTAATATTTTAGCTCCATCATTCTAAAAAGTAGAGGAACTGACTATGAACAAAACAGAAATCAAACGTGTTGAAGGCGGTGTGACATATCCTACAGGCTTCAGAGCTTCGGGTATTCACTGCGGTCTTCGCAAGAACAAAAACAAGAAAGATTTAGCTCTCATCGTTGCGGACGACATCTGCAATGCTGCAGCAATATATACAACAAACAAGGTTTACGGTGCTCCCATTACAGTTTGCCGTGAGCATTTAAAGGACGGCAAAGCAAGAGCGGTCATCGTTAACAGCGGCAACGCAAACACCTGCAACCCTGATGGCGTTGACAAGGCTAATGCCATGTGCAAGGCACTTGCGGAAAAGCTTGGAATTGATGAAAATGATGTAATTGTTGCTTCCACTGGCGTTATCGGTGCTCCCCTACCCTTAGAGCCTATTGTTAACGGTATACCCACACTTATAAGCGAGCTTGACTATACTGCCGAAGCAGGCTACTGTGCGGCAGCAGCAATTATGACCACCGACACAAGACTTAAGCAGATAGCTTTAGAATATACCGTGGGTGACAAGCAGGTAAAGCTTGGAGGTATGGCTAAAGGCAGCGGAATGATAAGTCCCAACATGGCAACTATGCTTTCGTTTATCACAACCGACATTGACATTGATTCCTCCCTCTTACAGCCTCTTCTCAAAGAGGTTGCTGACAAGACCTTTAACATGATAAGCGTTGACGGCGACACAAGCACAAACGACACTCTGTGTATTCTTGCTTCAGGAAAATCCGGTGTTTCGGTTACATCAAATGACAGCGAGGAATACGCACTTTTCGCAGAAGCACTTGAATACATCTGCCGTTATCTTGCAAGAAAAATGGCATCCGACGGAGAAGGTGCAACAAAGCTTCTTGAATGCAGAATCAGAAACTGCAACGACTATCAGAAGGCAAGAGTTCTTGCAAAATCCGTCATCAACTCTCCCCTTGTAAAGACGGCAATGTACGGTGCAGACGCAAACTGGGGCAGAATTTTATGTGCTCTCGGTTATGCAGGCGTTGACTTTGACCCGAGTCTTATTGAAGTTAATTTCATTTCAAATGCAGGTGAAATCAACGTATGCAAAAACGGCGGTTCTGTTATAGTTGACGAGGACAAGGCAAAGGAAATTCTTCTTGAAGACTCCATCATCATCGACGTTGACATGCATGAAGGCTATGAAACAGCAATCAGCTACGGCTGTGACCTTTCATACGAGTAC
>JAGBCG010000173.1 GCA_017938055.1 Clostridia bacterium | reverse complement strand
CAAAATAATTTTGAAAGGAAGAATTTATCATGAAATTCAGCAAAATTTTAGCACTTACAATGGCACTTCTCATGGTTTGTGTATGCTTTGCGGCTTGTACAGCAGACGAACCTGAAACAGTAGTTGATCCCGAAGTTAAGAACGACGCTGTTACTCCTGAAACAGACGGCGAACCCGAAGTTGAGGCAGAACCCGAAGTTGAAGATAACACAATTACAATGGCTACCAACGCATACTTCAAGCCTTATGAATACTACGAAGGCGACAAGATCGTAGGTATTGACGCAGAAATTGCTGAAGCTATCGCTGCAAAGCTCGGCAAGGAGCTTGTAATCGAAGATATGCAGTTCGATTCCATACTTACAGCAGTTCAGACAGGCTCAGTTGACTTCGGTATGGCAGGTATGACAGTTACCGAAGAAAGAAAAGAAAGCGTTAACTTTACATCCAGCTACGCTACAGGCGTACAGTCTATCATTGTTAAGGAAGGCAGTGCAATCACAACAGTTGACGACCTTTACGCTGATGGTGCTGCATACAAGGTGGGTGTACAGCTCGGTACAACAGGTGACATCTACGCTACAGACGATTTCGGTGCAGACCTTGTTTCCCAGTTTGCAAACGGTAACGAAGCGGTTATGGCACTCAACGGTGACGCTATTGACTGCGTAATCATTGACAACCAGCCTGCACTAGCACTTGTTGAAGCTAACGAAGGTCTTGTAATTCTTGAAACAGCTTATGCTGATGAAGAATATGCAATCTGCATTGCAAAGGAAAACACAGAGCTTCTCGACGCTATGAACGCAGCTATTGATGAGCTTATTGCTGATGGCACAATCGACGCTGTTGTTGCAAAGTACATCAAGTAATTAAAGAATAGTTTAAATTAATACTGCAAGCGGGAATGGTTTTCATTCCCGTTTGTTGTGATATACATGGAGATTTGCCGTGAATAATAAAAAGAAATTGATAACTACAAAAAGAGTGTTTCTTGCATGTTTGCTGCTTGCGGCAGTTGCTTTTGCACTGTATGTTGTAATTGCACAGAGCCTTGCATCAAAAACGTCAAGAGAGCTTACTGCAGAACAGGCACAGAGTATTGTCAATGAACGTCTTGCGTTGTTGCCTAAAGTACAGGCGGATGCAGCGGTGTATCTGACAAATAACATGAGTGTTGAAGTGAAAAGTGTCACTCAGTCAGATGACAGAAGTCTTGTTCTTGACTGTGACGTTGCTACATATGACCTTTACGGTACGGTAGAAGAAAATCTTGATAAATACCTTGCTCTTGCATATAAAATTGACCATGAACGTATAGAGAAAAAGCTTCCCAAGGCTAATTCGACGATTATAAGACAGAATATAAAGGATGAATTCAACAAGGACTTCGAAAAGGCGGGCAAGGTTGAAAAGAGTCTGGAATTGAAAATCTATGAGGTTGAGGAAAACGATTTTCAGCTTTATCTGTCAGACGAGGTTATAGACGCTCTTTATGGCGATTATAAAAAAGCGGTTGCACTGGTTAAAGATGCACAGTACTGTACTATAGACGGACAGCAGGTGCAGATTTCTAACAACATACCTTATAAAAACGGTATTGTTGAATGTTTTACACTTAACAATTATGACAGTAAAAAGCCTGACACAAGTATTCCTGCTGTAAAATGGCTTAATTCCGTGAAGAACGAGTTTATAAGAAACTTTCTCGACAAGGATAACGGAAGACCCAGATACATGTACATAGTTGACGGTCTTAAGAACACAATCCTTGTTACTCTTTCTTCGCTTCTTATCGGTATAGTAATTGGCTTTATTGTGGCAGTTATACGAGTTACCAACGACAGCACGGGAGCTCTTGATTTCGGTGCATGGATTTGTAAATTGTATCTGTCGGTCATGAGAGGTACACCGCTTATGATTCAGCTTCTTATAATTTACTTTGTATTCCTGCTTCCTGCGGGAGTGGGAAGTATCCCGTCGGCGATTGTGTGTTTTGGTCTTAACTCGGGAGCATATGTTTCTGAAATTGTAAGAGGCGGTATTATGTCCGTTGATAAAGGACAGATGGAAGCAGGCAGAAGTCTTGGCTTTACATACATGAGAACAATGTATCATATTGTTCTTCCTCAGGCATTCAAGGCGGTGCTTCCTTCTCTTGCAAATGAATTTATCACACTATTAAAGGAAACTTCTGTTGCTTTCTATATCGGAGTTGCAGACCTGACTCTTGGCGGTCTTAAAATCCGTTCAATTACATATTCAAGCTTCATGCCTCTTGTTGCCATAGCAATAGTGTATCTTATACTGGTGCTGGGGCTTTCAAAGCTTGTAGAACTTCTTGAAAGGAGGCTGCGTAAAGGTGATAACCGTTAAAGGATTATATAAGGAATTCGGTGACAAAGGCGAAATCAAGGTTTTAAAGGGTATTGATGAGCACATCGAAAAAGGCGAAAAGATAGTTATTATAGGTCCATCGGGCGGAGGAAAGAGTACATTTTTACGCTGTCTTAACAGACTTGAAGAGCCTACTGACGGACAAATTCTTTTTAAGAATGAATGTATAACAGATAAAAAGTGCGACATTAATAAGCTAAGAATGAAAATGGGAATGGTTTTTCAGCACTTTAATTTGTTTCCCCATAAAAGTGTTATGGAAAATCTCACGCTTGCTCCCATTAAGCTTTTGAAAATGGATAAAGCCGAGGCTGAAAAACAAGCAATGGAGCTTCTTGAAATGGTTGGACTTGCCGATAAAGCAAATGCTTATCCGTCACAGCTTTCCGGCGGACAGAAGCAGAGAGTTGCAATAGCAAGAGCACTTGCAATGAAGCCTGAGGTGATGCTTTTTGACGAGCCTACATCGGCACTTGACCCTGAGCTTGTAGGAGAAGTTCTCTCAGTTATGAAAAAGCTTGCAGATGAGGGCATGACAATGGTTTGTGTTACACATGAAATGGGGTTTGCAAAGGAAGTTGCAACAAGAGTGTTGTTTATGTGTGACGGCGTTATTGCCGAAAGCGGCACACCTGAAGAAATTTTCACAAATCCTCAGAATCCCAGAACAAAGCAGTTTTTGCAGTCTATTCTTTGATAAAAATTATTCAGGCACAGGTAAGAGCATCTGTGCCTTTTATTATTGTTGATTTTCAGTGAGCAGATAGCAAATGGAAAAAAATTGTAAAAAATCCTAAAACCCTTGCAATGTTTCGTAAAAGATGATACAATATATCTAATATCTTTTAAGAGGTGATTTTTGTGTAGCAATATCCAATGACACAAAGAGGAAACAACAATAATAATAAGACAATGATAATTATTTTGGTTGTTTTGTGTGTGTTGGCAGTAATAGCTCTTGTCGGATTGGTTTGGGTAATTGCCAGAAATGGTGATGACGGAGCAGACACAGACGTTATAAGTAATGTGGAATATGTAGTTGTTTACGATTTGGAAGGCAAAGAGGTGGAAGTTCCAAAGAATAGACTACAGGCTTATCTTGATGAAGGTTATACCATGGAAAAGCCGGACAAAAAGCCGGACGTGAGTCTTGACAGATACGGGGATGCAGTAGTTCTTTACAATCCGAACGGAGGAACAATAGAGGTTTCACCGGAAGATGTAGAGCAGTATCTCGACAGAGAGGGCGACGATAAGTACTACACAGAGCCTGTTATGTACATATACCATGTAACAGAAGAACGCAAGGTGGTCAAAACATCAGAGTCTGAAGAATATCTTAAAGCAACAAAGCTTAATGATGACGGAACGGAAGAAGAAATAGATTCTCTTGAAAGATGGTACGCACAACCGGTTGTGGTTATGTATGCACCTGCAAACAGGTATGTTGTTATAAACTCGGCACAGGAATATGTTGAGCAATATATTGAAGCCGGATGGCACACAGAACCTGTTGCAGCTGTAAAAAGAGGAACAGAAGAAAAGATTGTAAAATTAGAAGAGCTTGATAAATATCTTGCTGACGGCTGGAAAGAATTTAATCCCAAGGCAAAGCCGTGTGATATTTGTCAGTCTACAGATCATGTGACAGAAGAACATCCTTTCTGTCAGTATTGTAATTCCGGAGCCCACTTAACTGAAAATCATCCTGTGTGCAGATTCTGCTATTCAAAGGCACATACCTCTAATCAACATGTTTGTTCCCGTTGTGGAAAGAGGGGTCATAATGAAGGATCTTGTAATTTGGAAACATGTGATATTTGCGGACAGACAGGACATAGCAGAGCAGGTCATACCTGTACTAAGTGCGGCGGAAAGGGACACGATGCGAGTGCATGTACGGTAAAATGCGATATTTGCGGACAGACGGGACATAGCAGAGCTGGTCATACCTGTACTAAGTGCGGCGGAAAGGGACACGATGCAAGTGCATGTACCGCTTGCAACTACTGCGGTTCAACATCGCACACAACACAAGGACATCCAATATGTCAGCACTGTGGAAGTGGCGACCACACCTCTACTTGTCAGTATTGCTGTACACAGTCCCATGAAAGCTGGGCACATCCAACATGCTCATGGTGCGGACAAAAGACACATACATCTGACGGACACGATGAATACGTCGCTACACACTAATATCTGAAAAGCTTTGAGACTGCTTCTTGTGAGGCAGTCTTTTTTTGAAAAATGCAGAGCTTTTAAAAGGATGGTAAAAAGGACATTTATATTGACTTTTTGTTATAATAATGATATAATTTTTAAGAATATAGCGAACTGCTCTTTGCCCGATAACTATGAAAGAGGGAAATTACAAAATGAAATTTCAGAAGATTCCTCGTCTAGGAATGAGAAAGATAAAAAGTGTATCGGCTGTGGTTTTGTCGTTTCTTATATGGCAAATTATCCGCATACCATTTCCAAGTCTTGAAATTCACCCGCTTTTTGGTTATATATATTCAATTAGTGAAATGCGGAACACACCGCAAGAAACAAAAAAAATTGGCTGGTGGCGTATTAAAGCAACTCTGATAGGACTTATAACGGGTCTTTGTGCATTGCCAATAAGTGTTTATTACGGTGCTTACGCCGGAGATTCAATCATATTTATGATTGTGGATATAGGTTTGTTTGTATTGGGCATACTTCTTTCTTTGACGTTGGCGGAATTGTTTAAATGCGGCAAGCTCTGCGGAATAGCGGCTATGGTGTTTGTTATTTGTCTTGTACGCGATAGAAATGCTAATGTAAACATATATCTGTATGCAATTTTGAGAGTTATTGAAACTTTGCTTGGGGTATTTTCAGCATGGGTAGTTAACAATTTTGTAAGTGAACGCCCAAAATAAAGGCGTATAAAATATAATTATTGACAGGAGAGAGTTTTATGAAAGGGCAATTTAAAATAGGATGCAATTCACAAATTATTACACCGCCTTTAGGGACTCTTTTATATGGTTATGTCGCACACAGACCTGCAACAAGAGTGCATGATGATTTGCGTGTAAACGTTGTGGCTATGGAACAGGGTGAATTAAAAGGAATTATGATTAGTGCAGATATTTGCTCAGTGCCTGAAAATGTTGTCGCCCAAATTAGGCAGGCAATTTTTGATGAAACAGACGTTTTAAAGGAAAACATTTCTGTTTCTGCAATACATACTCACTCAGGTCCTGCTATTAAAAGTGCAGGCGGTTGGGGAAATGCAAATGAAGAATACATAAATAATATTTTAATACCAAAGACGGTGGAAGCTTCAAAAAATGCATTGGCGAACATGAGGGATGCTGTTATGGGAATTGGAACAAGCGAAAGTAACGTTGGTGTCAACAGACGTGAGCTTGACGAGAACGGAAATGTTCTCTTGGGACAAAATCCTTATGGTGTGTTTGACAAAACTATGACGGTTTTATCGTTCAAGAGCTTAGGTGGCGAGCCTATTGTAAACCTTATTCACTATGGTTGCCATGGGACTGCGGCGGGAAGGTCAACCGCTATTACACGCGACTGGGCAGGATATATGGTGGACAGAATGGAGAAAGAAACAGGAGCTATGACTGTCTACTTTAACGGTTCAGAGGGTGATGCAGGTCCAAGATTATCAAACGACAGAACTGTCGGAGATGATGACTATAATGTGGAAAATGAGCTGATTGATGAGGAAATGTCATATATGGAAGAAATAGGCATGGTATCTGCAATAGATGCAATGCGTGCATATCGTGCCATCAAGTACTATAGCGAGGTTTCATTCGATGTGATAAAAGGCCCGGTAATATTACCTTACAAACAGCCTCCGACACTCGAAGAAGCAAAAACAAGATTTTCCAATCTCGATAAGCTTGACAAACGTGTTGGTGTACAGTTAAGAGATTATGCAACACTTAAGGAAACTATAAGAATGTATGAAAATAACGAGGAATTTGACACTCATATGCAAATAAATCAGATAATGTTTGTGTTTAACAGTGTTGTGTTTGTTCCGTTTCCGTTCGAGATGTTTTCTGAAATACCATTAAGATTAAAAGAATACAGTCCGTTTGAACATACACTGTGCTTATCTAATACAAACGGAGCTAATTACTATCTCCCCACTCACGACCAGCTATCACGAGGGGGTTATGAAATTGAAATATTCTTATATGCAAATGTATATAAGTTTAAAGATAACACCGATGATGTTATTATTGTTGAGAATATGAAATTGATTAATGATTATAGAGATGCTCGCAAATATTAGTTTATCGATTTCAAATGGTTTTTTGCAGGACGTACACCTTCAAGCACAATTATGGCAAAGCGTAAAGGATTTTTGCCGTGCTGGAACTGTACAAAAATCAAAGGATTATATTTCGGGGATTGTTTTTTTAAAAAACTTATGCTATAATACTTACAACAAAAATTAAAATGAATTAGGAGTGATATTCGATGAGAATAAAGACAGTTTCAGGTTTGAAAAAGTTTTTCCTTGACGAAGATATTATTGAGAAACAGGAATTTTTAAGAGGCTCCTGCCTGAAAAACGAGTGTTATCACTATGAGGTTATTTATGACGTGGCAGAGGTTGTAAATTATAGAATACCTGCTATGTTGAAGGTGGTATCTCCGCTTAGCGATTGTATCAGAGTCAGACGACTCAATCATGTACCGGTGCAGTTGGCTACATATGGTGATTACAAGGACGAAAACTATTTAAGAACAAAGCCCGGTCTTTATCCTGATATTTTGCAGGATATAGATTTAAATAATCCGTTGTCTTTAGCAAATACATTGCAGACACTTTATATTGAAATTGATCCCGATGGTAAATATGAGGCGGGAGAATATCCAATAAGAATTGAGTTTTACGATTTCAATGACAAGGAAACTTTGCTTGGTGCATCGGATTTTACTCTTGAAATAATAGATGCCTTTCTTCCTGAGCAGGAGCTTATCGTTGACCAGTGGTTTTACTGTGACTGTCTGCAGGACTACTATGAAACAGAAATGTTCGACGAAAAGCACTGGAAGATTATTGAAAACTTCATGAAGACGGCGGTAAAAAGAGGACTTAACATGATTCTGACCCCTGTGTTTACTCCTCCTCTTGATACACATATTGGCGGTGAAAGACCAACTACTCAGCTGGTTGATGTAACAGTTGAAAATGGAAAGTACACGTTTGGATTTGATAAGCTTAAAAGATGGGTTGAACTTTGTAACAAGGTGGGCTTTAAATACTTTGAAATATCCCACCTGTTCACTCAGTGGGGTGCAAAATTTTGTCCCAAGGTTATGGCAACGGTGGATGGAGAGTATAAAAAAATCTTTGGATGGGAAACAAGTGCCACAGGCAAAGAATATACAGAATTCTTGCAAACATTTCTTCCACAGCTGATTGCTTTTATGAAGTCTATGGATAACGCTGATAAGCGTTGCTATTTCCATATTTCCGATGAGCCTCACCCAGCCCATGTAGAGCATTATAAGGCGGCAAAAGCTGTTGTTAAAGATGTTTTGGAAGGCTATCCTATCATGGATGCTATGTCAATCTATGGACTTTACGAAAGCGGTCTTGTTGATGTGCCTGTACCTTGCTGTGATTATATTGAACCGTTCCTTGAAAACAAAGTAAAGGGACTTTGGACATATTACTGCAGTGGACAGTGCGTAGATGTTTCCAACAGATTTATAGCAATGCCTCTTTCCCGTACAAGAATCATGGGAGTGCAGTTGTATAAGTTTAACATTGAGGGCTTTTTGCAGTGGGGATATAACTATTATAATGACCAGGATTCCTACTGCCAGATAAATCCATTCATGTGCACGGATGGTGACTATTTTACACAGGCGGGAGACGAGTTCTCGGTATATCCGGGAAGATTTGGTCAACCCATAGAATCAGTAAGACTTGTTACATTCCATGAAGCAATTCAAGACCACAGAGCATTGAAGCTTTGTGAAAGCCTTATAGGCAGAGAAAAGACACTTGAGCTTCTTGGTGAGGGCAAGGATATGACCTTTAAGAAGTATCCACGCCACGACTCATATTTACTGGAAGTGCGTGAAAGATTAAATAATGCCATAAAGCAGGCAGTGAGCAAAAAGTAAATAAGTTAATAAGTGAGGTGTGACGTTGTGTTGCACCTCTCATTTTGTAGTAAGAGATAAGTCAAGTCAGCCTTTATTAAGGGACTATAAATTAAAAGTTAAAAGTAAAAAATGTTGTGATTACTCTTGATTTTTATACGTTTGTATGTTAGAATCAAAGAAAACATGACACAGAATAAAAAGAATAGGAGAGATTTCGATGAGAATAAAGACAGTTTCAGGTCTTAAAAAAGTTTTCCTGGATGAAGATATTGTTGAAAAGAAGCAACTTTTGAGAGGTTCTTGTTTGAAAAATGAATGTTATCATTATGAGGTTCTTTTTGATGTGGAAGAGGTTGTGGAATATAGGATTCCTGCCTTGCTGAAGGTTGTTTCTCCAATCAGCGACTGTGTAAAAGTCAGACGACTTAATCATGTCCCTGTACAGATGGCTGCCTTTGGTACTCTCAAGGACGAGCATTATTTAAGAACAAAGCCGGGACTATATCCTGATATTTTACAGGACATAGATTTTAACGCCCCGTTGTCACTGACAAATACATTACAAACGTTGTATGTTGAAATAGATCCGGAAGGGAAATACGAAGCCGGAGAATATCCGATAAGAATTGAGTTTTATGACTTCAATAATAAAGATAATTTGCTTGGAGCATCAGAGTTTACTCTTGAAATAATAGATGCCTTTCTTCCTGAACAGGATATAATTTGTGACCAGTGGTTTTACTGCGACTGTCTGCAGGACTACTATGAAACAGAAATGTTCGACGAAAAGCACTGGAAGATTATTGAAAACTTCATGAAGACGGCGGTAAAAAGAGGACTCAATATAATCCTCACTCCCGTGTTTACTCCTCCGCTTGATACATATGTTGGCGGCGAAAGACCAACTACTCAGCTTGTTGATGTAACAGTTGAAAACGGAAAGTACACGTTTGGTTTTGATAAGCTTAAAAGATGGGTTGAACTCTGTAACAAGGTAGGCTTTAAATATTTTGAAATATCTCACTTATTCACTCAATGGGGCGTAGAATTCTGTCCCAAGGTTATGGCAACGGTGGATGGTGAATATAAGAAAATCTTCGGATGGGAAACAAGTGCTACAAGCAAAGAGTATACAGAGTTTTTGCAGAGCTTTATGCCAGAGTTTATTGACTTTATGAAGTCTATGGATAACGCAGATAAGCGTTGCTATTTCCATATTTCCGACGAGCCTCGTCCCTGGCATATTGAAAACTATCTGGCAGCAAAGGGAATTGTCAAGGAATATCTGAAGGATTATAAAATTATGGACGCCATGTCAAGCTATGAGCTTTATACAAGCGGAGCGGTTGATATGCCTGTTCCGGGAAACGATTTTATTGATCCGTTTCTTGAAAACAAAGTGGAGGGACTTTGGACATACTATTGCTGCAGTGAGTGCGTAGATGTTTCCAACAGATTTATTTCAATGCCTCTTTCACGTACAAGAATTTTAGGTACACAGATGTACAAATTTGGTATAGTGGGATTCTTACATTGGGGATATAACTACTATAATAACCAGAATTCCTATGGTTCGGTAAACCCCTTCCTGTGTACAGATGGTGACTATTTTGGACAGGCGGGTGATGCGTTCTCGGTATATCCCGGAAAATTTGGTCAGCCCATAGAATCAGTAAGACTTGTTACATTCCATGAAGCAATTCAGGACAACAGAGCATTAAAGCTTTGTGAAAGCCTTATAGGCAGAGAAAAGACACTTGAACTTCTTGGTGACGGAAAGGATATGACATTTAAGGAATATCCACGAGAAGAGTCTTATTTGCTGGAAATGCGTGAAAGAATAAACAAGGCTATAAAGCAGGCTGTGAGCAAAAAGTAAATAAGTGAGGTGTGACGTTGTGTTGCACCTCTTTTTAATTTAAATAAAAAAGGGGTTGTAGCAAAATGATTTGTTACAACCTCTAACATATTAATTTTTAATGATTTATTTTTTTGTACAAATAAGCTTCATGTCACAGTAAGAACACACGTCAATGTCAAGACCTTCACGTTTGCCGTCAAAAGGAGTTGCACTCTTAAGACCTGCACGTATTTCCTTTGCAAGCTCTGCGGCGGTAAGTACGGCGAAATCAAGAAGCTGGCCAAGCTCCTGCATGGATTTTAGAGTTTCGGTACTGTTTTTTTCAGTGACGGGAAGAAAGATTCTGTTTTCCGTACTGTCCATTGCAAACAATACATTTTCGTCGTTAAGAAACACACCGCTTGAGGTGGGGGAAATGAGTGTGGAGGATGCTGATTCAATGTCGTCGCCAAGGCTAAGAGTCTGAACGCTTGATGAAACATTTGAGTAAAGCACCGCTGCGGGCAGAATTTCGCCGCCATAGCGTTCTGCACCTCTTTGGCGTATTGCTTCAAGATAAAGAAGCATTTGCAGATTGAAGCCCTTTTCGATATCTCTCATTTTAAAGGATTTTTTGCCCGTTTTGTAGTCAATTACACGAATGTAACGAGCTCCATCCTTTTCGTAAACGTCAACTCTGTCAATCTGACCTACAATATACAGCGTACAGCCGTTTCCTATGTCGATGGGAACGGGACTGATGTCGCCACCTGAAGATATGTTAAGCTCGAAGTCACGTGGCTTGAAAAGCGTCACCTTAAGCTCTCGGACAATGTTGCAGGCAAGAGTTTCAAGCAAGCGTGAGAGCCTGCCGTAAAGATAAACAAAACGTTTTGGCAGCGTACTTTGCTCGGTTTGTGCTATGTTGCCAAGATGCTGTGATAAAAGCTGTTTTACAAGCCGTTTTGCTGCTTGCTCATCGGGATATTGTCCATTTTCATCTGTCTTGCACAGAAGCGGAACAAGGTGCTCAAGAACGCTGTGCATTATGGAGCCAGCTTCTGAGGGTCCTAAAGAAGCTACAGCTTCGGGACTTAGCTTTAATGTGTATGTGCAGAAATGAGCAAAGGGACAACCACGGAATTTTTCAAGCCTTGAATAGCTTGTAATAAGTGTGTTTCCATAAATTAAACGTAAGGTTTGTGCATCAAGACGTTCCTTTTGAGAAAAGGAATTGAGCAACGCATCAAGCTTTTTTGAATATCCGTCAAGTGAAGAAAAGTATTTTATAAGTGTGTTTCGTGTTTTTCCTGCAGGAAGCACCGAAAGCTCATCAAAAAGATAATCGTTTCCTGCAAAACAATTTACACTGTCACGGTCATCAAAGCGTATTGATTTGTTTGAGGTTATTTTTTCTATTGCAGAAATAATTACAGATGGATAAAGAGCTTCTCCCGAAAGATTTTTTTCGCTGTAGACAACATGACAACTTTCTGAAGCACTGCAAATTGCACTGTGAGCAAGGAAAAGCTCATCAAAGACCTTGTCGGCTATGTCCTCTCCAAGCTCAATTCCGGCTTCCAAAAGTAAATTTCTCTCATTTTGGGTAATAAGACCTGTATCTGAAGCTGCTTTTGGAAAAACAGAACTGTTTGCTCCTAAAATAAAAATGTGCTTTGTGCCTGAGCTTCGCATAAGAGTAACATCTGAAAAACGCACCTCGTCGCTTTTTGCCGGAATGTGAGCGTACTCAT
>JAGBCG010000172.1 GCA_017938055.1 Clostridia bacterium | reverse complement strand
GGAAATCCGTATGTGTTTGATGAAATTTCATGCTATCTTGAAGGTAAGCCTTTTACTGAGGTATCAAACCAAACCAAAAAAGAAGATATAAAACAGCATATAAGGCTTTTGATTGAGGATAAGGGCGAATATGTGGGCGTGCGTGAAGCAAGAAAGCATGTTGCATGGTATATAAAGGGACTTCCCGGTGCTGCGTCAATGAGAAATCGCATAAATGGTGCAGAGAGCCAGAAAGAAATGCTTTCGCTTATTGAAGAAGCTTTTGACGCTTTGTAAGATTTTCAAGAAACTCTTCAAGAGCTTTTTCTACCACCGAATAGTTTGTACTTTTAGAGTAAACGGATTCAAGATAAAGGTGAACTTTACCCGCCTGTTCAAGCTGAGCTAAGGCTTTTTCTTCAAGGCTTAATATAAGCTTTTCGTAGAATTTTCTTTCCTTTTTCGTTTGCGACATTGCCTTTAAATCCATAAAAACATCTGAGTTTATAATTCTGCATTTCTTTGCGGATTTATCGCAAAGTGACACCAGCTCATCGCTGTAGAGTGTTACCGAAATCTTTTCATTAACGAAATATAACCCGTCAACAAATGACGTATCAAAGGGACTGAAGCTTACAAGCATTTCAGCTCCTCTTTTTTTTGCAACTTCATACAATTTGGTGATATAGTATACACCAAGTCCGTAAGCTTTCTTGCTTTCCTTAATAAACACACACATTTTTGCTTTGTCCTCAAAACTGCAAAGATGTATTTTTCCTTTACAAGAAAGAGCATTAATAAGTCGTATTTTTTCTTCACCTTTGCAAACATTTTTTTTAGAAAGCACACTTTTTGCAAGCCTTTGAACGCTTTTTTCTGCCTTTTCATGTAGTATATGCGATTTGCACATTTCTGACAGAATTCCCTTTATATGCCTGCATGTGTAAAGTATCTCGTATGCATTTTCATAGCAATGCTTCTTTTCTTTTGAAAGCATTTGTAATTTGCCACGCTTGCAAAATAAGTCCTCTGTGTCCCAGGCTTTGCCAAGGTCAATAATTTCTTCATATGCTCCTGCAAGGCTTGCTTCAATGCTGTGAGGACTTGTTCCGTCAGCTATTGCGATTTTTAGCTCTTTTATTACTATACCGTCAAGTGAATCAGGGTCTGAAGAACAGCGGTAGTATTCAACATTCAAACCTTTATTTTCACAGAATTGTCCAACTTTTTTCATAAAGGTGCTTTTACCAACGCCCGGACCTCCTTTTAATATATACAGTTTGTCGCAGTCCTCTATATTAAAAATGTATGGAAAATAGCTTTTGAAACCCATAGCTGTATTTGCTGCAGCGAAGTAGTGCTCGCTGTCATTATGGATATAATTCATGATAAAGTTACTCCTTTCAATATTATCCATACTTTATCCTATGCAGGAAAACCGTCCTTGACAAGAATGTTTGTTTTGTGTATAATATGTACCGGACTGGGGTGAACAGTCGCGCTATGTACCAAAAGTACAGGTGAGGAAAGTCCGGGCTTCATAGAGCAAGGATAACGGATAACGTCCGCCGGAGGTGACTCCCGGGATAGTGCAACAGAGATATACCGCCGCTTTTGCGGTAAGGGTGGAAAGGCGAGGTAAGAGCTCACCGGCATGGTGGTGACATCATGGCCCTGTAAACCCTATCCGAAGCAACACCGAATGTAGAGAGCTTTGCTACGCCTGCTCGGCGGAATCTATAAGGTGGCAAAGAGCTTTGTGGCAACACAAAGCCAAGATAGATGACTGTTCCCGACAGAACCCGGCTTACAGCCCCAGTCCCTTACTTTCTCTTTACTGAAAAGAGAAAGTAAGCAAAGAGAAAAGATATTCGTAGGATTCCTTACTCCAAAGTGAGATTTTTAGTGCTCGTAAAAACGTACGTGAGTCAAACAGCGACTCACGTACTGCAAAGAATTAGAAAAAGCTCTTTGCTTTTTTACTGAAAAGAGAAAGTAAGCAAAGAGAAAAGATATTCGTAGGATTCCTCACTCTAAAGTGAGATTTTTAGTGCTCGTAAAAGTCTTTTGTGCAAAATCTGTGCTGTGAGAGTCAGAGTATAAAAGCAAGAATTCTTTTGGCATTATAAAAAAGGAGAAATAATACATGAAAATTCTTGGAATTGACTATGGTGACGTAAGAGTAGGTCTTGCGGTATCGGATATAACAGAGTTTTTGGCAAGCGGCATTGGAAACGTCAAAATAACAGGAATGAATAATGCAGTAGAGCTGGTGTGCGAAAAAATAAAAGAGCATGGATGCGAAAAGATTGTTTTGGGATTGCCCGTAAACATGAACGGAAGCCAAGGCGAAAAAGCACAAAAAATAAGGATGTTTGGAGATAAGCTTAAAGAGTGCACAGGACTTGAAATAGAGTACGTGGATGAACGGCTGACAACAGTCATGGCACATAATTTTATGAATCAAACGGGAACTTACGGTAAAAAGCGTAAGGAAGCTGTGGACACACTGTCTGCACAGATAATTTTGCAGAACTATCTTGATAGCAAAAGGAGATAAATATGGATTTTTCCACCTCTAAAGCAATATTGGAATACTGTAATGATAATAAAATAGACATTACAGAACAAAAAGCAAACCAGTTTGAAGTGCTTTCGGATATGCTTTGTGATTTTAACGCACACACAAATGTAACGGCTCTCAAAACAAAGAAAGATATTGCAATAAAGCATTTCGTTGACTCTATTGCGGTTTTAAAATATGATTTAATAAAGAAAAATGCATTTGTTATAGATATCGGTTGCGGAGCAGGCTTTCCGGGACTTCCTATAAAAATGTTAAGGGACGATATACACATTACCTTTGTTGATAGCACTGCAAAAAAACTGAAATTTACAAGTCTTGTAGCAGAGCAATTTGGCTTAGAAAATGTGAAAGTGTGTCCAAATAGGGCAGAAGAGCTTGTAAATATGGGAAACAGGGAAGTTTATGACGTTGCTGTATCAAGAGCAGTGGCATCTCTTCCGGTGCTTTTAGAGCTTGTACTGCCGTACGTAAAGCCGTCAGGAATATTCTGTGCATATAAAAGCTCGATAGAGGCTGACAGAAATAATAAAGAAAGCGAGCTTTCCAAATCCATGAATGCTTTGAAAAAGCTTGGTGCAAAGGTTGAGTGTGTTCTTGATGCAAACTTGCCGGATATTGACGATGTGACACAGAAGCATTGTATAATCGTAATTAAAAAGACAGGTAAAACACCAGCTGGGTTTCCAAGAAGATATGCGGCAATAGTGAAAAATCCGTTGTAATTATTTGTATTAAACTGAAAAAATAAAATTTTCGGCACTTTTAGTTCTATTTTAAATTCATGGTGCATATAATGGTACTGTGCGTTTTAAAGGAGGAATAAAGGTGTCGGATTTTTTTGAATCAAAATATCAAAGACCGGTATTTTCACCGGTAATCAAAATTACAAAAAGCAACAATAAACCACAGTTTGTATCTGATATAGGACAAACAAGCAAGGAAACTATGTTCGATGAAGCAAAAAAAGTACAAAAGCTTATGAAAGAGCAAAACCTTTCTCTTATGAATACGGCAAAAATACTTAGCCTTGATAGTGTTCAGGTCGCAAATAAGTTGCGACTTTTAGAGTTTGGACAAGCCGAATGTGAGTCGCTTGTACGCAATGGATATGGAGAAAAGGAAGCACTATTGTTCTTGCAGCTTGATAAAACTTCGAGATTGTATGCCATGGAGTATTGCAGACAGGAAGAATTTGACGAAAATCAAATTGAGCAGTACATAAATAACATAGTTGAAGAAAGTAAACAAAAAAACAGGGCTGTTTCAGAGGTTAAGGACATAGGCTTTTTGGAAAATTCCCTTAAGAAAATATTGAGTCTTGCGGAAAAAATGGGTTTTGAGGTATCTTTTGAAGCAGTTGATGACAAGGATTATCGTAATATAAACATAAGGGTAAAGAAAAAACACGTGGATAACCTATAACTCGATTTTCTGTGGAACGGACTTTTCATTGAAATCTCAAAGAGAAATTGAATTGTAAAGGCATTTCTATATGCATAATTGGTTGTGTTGCAAAGTTCCACACATTATAAACAATATTAGAGGTTTTATAAAAACTGTCAACAGTTTTATAAAATCTCTTTTGTTTTTTATAAAACCGATTATAAAAAATATTTAGACTTATATGAATCATTGACCGACTTTTTATAAAACCAAAGACGGATTTTTTATAATTTAACCGCAGACCTTTTATAATATTAGGGATAACTTTTTATAAAAATAATGCCGACATTTTATAAAAGTTGTTTGATTATT
>JAGBCG010000171.1 GCA_017938055.1 Clostridia bacterium | reverse complement strand
TCGCTTTATGATAATGATAAACAACAGATTGTAATTTTTGCAGAAAGTGATGTGCAGTGGAGTCTTAGAAAATTCAATCTTGAACTGAAAAAACTACTTCCACCCTATATGATGCCATCAAAACTTGTTTTGCTTGAAAAAATGCCACACACTTCAAACGGTAAAATAGACAGAGTAACATTAAAAAAGCTTTTAACGGAGGAAAACTAAAATGGAAATCAGCACAAAAATTTTTGAATTCGTAAGAGAACATTTTGATATCGGTGATGACCCTGACTACACACCTGACGTACATCTTTTTGACGAGGGCTTTGTGGATTCACTGGGTGCTGTTGAAATAATAGATTTTGTTGAAAATGAATTTGGAATAAAAATTACCCAAAAGGATATTACACTTTATCCCATGAATACGGTAAATGAAATAGCAAGGGTGGTAGAGTCCAAGCAGTAAGGCTTTGACTTAAAAAAGAAAGGACAAATTATGTGGTTTCTTGATACAGCAATTTTTTCAAGAATGATTGTTGCCTGCCTTGTACTTATGATTACAAGCATAGTGTCAACAAAAGCTTTTGGAAAAAACATAATGAAGCACCTGCTTTTGCCCATTGATATTTTGCTTATCGGATATGTGTCATGGCAGCTGTGCGTATTTTATATTTGTTATACACTTGTAACTTACGGATTTGTAAAAATAATGAAAAACCTAAAGCACATGCGAAAGACAATGTTTGTCACGCTGTGCCTTATGTGTACACTTCCATTTTTTTACACAAGACTATGTGGCTTTCTTGATAGTCTTCCTGTGCTTTTTGTTCTTGTCGGTTTTTCTTATAACATGCTTAAAGCGATTGATGCTGTGTATTACACCTATTATACAGATATAAATATTCCGCTTTATACATACGCAAATTATATTCTGTTTTTCCCCACAGTAACCTCAGGACCTATATTTCGTTACCGTGACTTTGAAGTAACTTTTTCAAATCCGGCCGTTGTTGATGGTGAAAGGTGCGAAGAGGGCATAAAAAAAGTAATACGCGGTCTTTTCAAGAAAATGGTAGCACTCTACTTTGTAAGTGCAGCACTTGAGAAAATAATGTATACTGCTACTGACACAGAAAAGCTGTTAAATGATTTTACTTTCTTTACGTCACTTTGCGTAATAGCTCTAAGTTATCTTACACTTTATTTTGACCTTTCGGGCTATTCCGATATTGCCATAGGACTTGGCAGAATAGTTGGAATAAATGTTCCCGAAAACTTCAAAAAACCATGGCTTTCACCGTCGTTTACGGTTTTCTGGAGAAACTGGCATGTAACACTCAGTGACTTTATAAGAGAGCATATTTTTGTAGTATTGAACGGAAAGAAACTCAATAAATATGTCAGTGCTCTTATTGGCTTTGTGACAATGTTTGTTATGGCTTTGTGGCATGGCTTTACAACGCCGTTTGTGGTAAGCGGCGTGTATAACGGACTTTTACTTGCAATAGAAAATGTTTTTGGAATAACGAAATCCGATAAGAAGAAAAACAAGGCTGTATTTTATTTACGCTGTGTGCTTGTAAGCCTGCTTTTCGGTATAAACAGCATGATTTTCATATTTGATTTTAACACAATAAAGTCAGTTCTTTTAGGACTTGTGTCACAGCCTTTTGTGCTGATTGCAGTGGTTTCTGTGTGTGCTTTGGTAACGGTGCTGTTTTATCTTATCTTCAAGAACGAAAAAGCAACAAAGACGGTTTCATCCTTTAGCTTTGTAATTGTGTTCTGTATAGTTTTTCTTGGAGTTGACAGATATCTTACCTATAATAATCCCTTTGTTGGAAATCAGATGTTTACACCCAATGATTTTGAAATAACGCAGTATGAGCATCCCGAAAAGGAATGGGATAAGGTACTTTTTGGTAACAGCGTTGTTATTTCGGGATATGTGGAAGAAAAATCGCAAAGCGGATATGTAAATCTGGGTATCGACTGCGGACAGCTGTGTGATTTGGAAAAAATGCTTGAAAAGGGATATATAAACGTTGGAAGTGAGCTTGCAATAGGTCTTAATTATCTTACGCTTTATGATGAATTTGACACTAATCCCACATATATATGGCATAAAAAATGGTATCAGCCTGTTGCATATTTTCACCGTGATAAAATTATGACAGCTCTTGATGGCATCAAAACACGTATGCAGTCGGGTCATCCGTATCCATTTTCGGGATATTATAAGTATCCGCTTGAAAAGTCAGTTTATTACGGAAATCTAACAGAGAAAGAGCTAAGGGATAAAGAAGAAATCTATAATGAGCGTTACTACGGACTTGAACAGGAAAAGTTCGATAAAAACATAAATTCACTTAAAAATATTGTGAAATTCTGTGATAAAAACGAAATAGAGCTTTTTGTATTCTGGATGCCCTGGAATCCTGATGCTTTATATCCTGAGCTTTGTGAAAGGCTCAAGGATAGGGTGGGAAAAGTTCTTGAGGTAACAAATGTTGAAATATATGACCTGACAAACTCAATGAAGCCAGAGTATTTCCATGATACAGGACATATAGAATATGAAAAGGGTGCACCGGTTTTTACGGCAAAATTTGATGAGCTTGTAGACAGATGGCACAAGGAGAATAAATAAGGAGAAAAAATGAAAGATAATTTTTTACTTGTAAAAAAAATCGGCACGGTTTTGCTCTACCTTTTAATGCTTGGTGCAGTGTGCGTGTTTTTTGAAGGAAACGGAACATTTATTTACGAGGCGTTTTAATGAAGAAAACATTTTTTAACAGATTTATTTGTGTGTTGTTGTCCTGCCTGTTGTTGCAAAGCATCACGGTGTTTGCAGTAGGTTTAGTGCAGGAATCAGAAAATTTTCAACAGCAAACACAACAAAATAACGAGGTACTGAGCCGTATGCTTGTGCTTCATTATTCGGGAAATGAATATAAAGAAACTCTCTCACACCTTGAAAACAGTCTTGTTGCCTCAAAGGAAATTGAGAGTCTTGATATTGCGTCGGGCTTTTCAGCTGAGGACCTTGCAAAATATGACTGCGTGTATATTGATGGAACGGTGTTTAATGCTTCAAATATGCAATATATAAACTCTGCTGTTGAACAGTACGTTTTTAACGGCGGAAGCATCTTTGTGCCCAATAAGTCAGTTGACTTTTTCAGTCATGAGCTTTTAGGTATAAGTAAAACTGTAAAGCTTGAAAGTGTTCCATGTAACCTTGTGAATATGGCAGTGGGAACGGATATGGAAATGATAGGCGAGCTTGTATGCGACTTTGAAAAGCTTTATAAGGGATATACCGACTATGACTATTTTTCAAAGCTTGATTATGGCTATGGCTTTGTCACCTCTACTGCAAAGCCTATTGTTTGCGATGAAAACGATACATGTATTTACGCATTAAATAATTACGGTGACGGATATGTGTTTCTGACAAATCCGCTTTTGCCAAATAACCTTAATGTAAACAGCTTTGAAAGGTATCAGACGTATTTTGACCAGCGTCCCTTTGCAGCATCTTCTGCGGGAGCGAACTCGTTGATAAAGGGCTATTTTGCATCCTTTGTAGCAAAGCAAAAGCATGGCTTTAGCCTTGAGAGAACATTCGGCTCATACGGAACACAGCCTATTGCGTGGCAGCTTCACTATG
>JAGBCG010000170.1 GCA_017938055.1 Clostridia bacterium | reverse complement strand
CTTTGTTTATGAAACATACTTCCTTGTTACCGAACAGCAAGATGCTACTCTTGCAATAATGAATGGTGATAAAACTGCGTTTTCCATGAACGCAAGGAATGGCAAGATTACAACAGCTGACGGAAAACTTTTAAGAAATTATACACCTGGTGTATGGCAGCAGTTGAGAGTCGAAGCTGATACTGCTAAGGACACAGCTCTTATTAAGATTAATGGTAAGAAATGCTTAACAGTTCCATTTACAGAAGACGGTATAGATAACATTGTGATTTCTGCAGCTGGTACAGGTGACTTCTATTTTGACGATGTTAAGGTTTTCAATACATTTGAATATCCTGACTACTGTCCCGTACCCGTACCTGTAAATGATGACGAATGGTACAGCGGCATGAGCGTTTGCTCTCTCTGGAGAGAAGGTTCTCACTTTGGTTGGGACTGCGTAACTCCATATGAAGATGTAACACCTGTTTTAGGTTATTATGATGAAGGTATACCTGAGGTAGCTGACTGGGAAATTAAATTCATGGCTGAGCATGGCTATGACTATCAGCGTTTCTGCTGGTATCAGGGCGGATATAATGAGTATATTAAGAAGCCTCAGTATTCTGATGATGCAATTCATGACGGTTACTTCAATGCAAAGTATTCTGACATGCTCGACTTCACAATTATGTGGGAAAATGTGGGATATAGCGGCACAGCAGATGACTTCTATAATAAGATCTGGCCTTACTGGGTAGACTGGTATTTGACAGATGAAAGATATTTCTGTATCGACAATAAACCTGTTATTGCTATTTATACTCACCCGCAGTTTGTTAAGACAATGGGCGGTAAGCCGGAGGGCGTAAAGGCTGCTATTGACTTTATGGATGCCGAATGTAAAAAACTCGGCTTCGACGGCGTTATCGTATATGTAAGTGATTCAAATGCAAATGAGGCAACAAATAAGCAGCTTGCAGAATGTGGATATGATGCAAAGGTTGCATATCACTTTGATGAGCTTGCTTACTCTGCTGAATACCAGAAGGGCAGAATGCTTGACGAATTTAATGCCGGTCACATAACATTCACTGCAAGTGCAGGTATCGGATTTAATGATATCGGCTGGACCGAAACAAGAACACCTCTTGCTACTGCTGAAGAATTTGAAGAGGCACTGCGTTGGTCAAGAGATGAATTTCTTCCTATGTATGCAAACAGAGATGTTGATGATTGGCATACTAAGAGTGTTCTTACAAACACATGGAACGAATTCGGTGAAGGTCACTATGTATTCCCATCAGGTGTAAACGGATTTGGTTACCTTGATGCACACAGACATGTATTCTCGAGTGTTGCCGGAACTAATGATTCAAAGCATTTTGATGTTGTTCCTACTGACAATCAGAAAGCAAGACTTGGATATTTGTACTCTGCAAGACGTGTTCCCATGAGGAAGACATTCTTGGTAGAGAGTGCGGATACCTTTGACTACGATAAGTTTGTACGTATCAAGGCATGGGATTTTGAAAATCCTGAGGATTGTAAGCTTTGGGAAGCACTTGCTAAAACAACAGACCCTGTATATGATCCTGTTGAAAAAGCTCTCGTTGGTGCTACAACCGAAGTTGACGGCCATATTAAAATGGTAAGTGACCCTGTAAACTTCTTCGACGCGGGCGACGTTAAGTGGTTGCACCTTCGTATGAAGATTGATGTTTGTGCAGGTTCAAGAGTTGAACTTTACTTCACATTTGACACACAGCAATCATATAGTGCAAAAAATGCAGCATATATACCTGTATTATGTGATGGAGAATATCATGATTACTATTTTGATATGACAACTATTGCAACTTGGTCGGGAGAAATTCAAGGCTTAAGACTTGACCCGACAAACGATGTTACAGGCTACTACATCAAGTCTATTGAATTTATTTCAGACTATGCTTTAACTACAAAGAACTTTGATATTGATGG
>JAGBCG010000169.1 GCA_017938055.1 Clostridia bacterium | reverse complement strand
ATTTAAAAGTAAGAAAAAGGAATAATAGTATTGAAAATAAATTAACAATGTTGTATAATATGTTCAAAATGGGGGATAAGTTGGAAAACAATGGAAAAACCATTTGAAAATCAATATGGAGGTTGACGTATGGATTTACAAAAGAGAAGCGAAAGCCTTGTAAAAGCAAAGAAAATGCTTGTTGATAAGACGGCTGCCGATAAACTCCATAAAGCAGGAAAATATACTGCATATGAGCTTATCGAAATGCTCCTTGATGAAGGAACATTTGTTGAAACTAATGCTTATGTTAAGGCATACGCTAATGAACTTGCCACAGCTAACACCGAGGAATATGAGGGCGTTGTATGTGGCTACGGTGCTGTTGACGGAAGATTGACTTTTGTCTATGCACAGAATGCTGCAAGAATCAATGGTGCATTTTCAAAGGCTGCGGCTGAAAAAATTGTATCGCTTTATGATATGGCAAAAAAGAACGGTGCACCAATCGTTGGTATATTTGATTCTAACGGAGCAAAGCTTGAAGAAGGAATAGATGTTCTTTCCGGTTACGGAAAGGTTATGAAAAAGGCAGCACTCATTAAGGGAAAGGTTCCTCAGGTTGCAGTGATTGCGGGTAATACCGCAGGTGCGGCGGCAACTATTGCTTCAATGTATGATGTTACAGTTATGGTAGAGGGCGCATCCTTCTCACAGGCTCCTGCATCAGTGCTTGTAAGCAAGGGAGCATGTAAGGAAATTGGATCTGCCGAGTATTCTTATAATAATGGAAATGTTTCACTTGTTGCAAAGAGTGCACAGGAAGCATTTGAAAATGTAAAGGATGTGCTTTCCTATCTTCCCTCAAATAAGCTTGATAAGAACGTGTATACAGGTGTTGAAGATGATCCTAACAGAATGACTGCCGAAGTAGCTTCCGTTGTGGCGACAGACGGTTATGATGTACATGCTGTTCTTGCAGCTCTGTCTGACGGAGGAAAGTATACCGAGCTTAATGCAGCAAAATCAAAGTCAATAGTTACTGCTTTTATGACAGTTAACGGAATTGTGACAGGTGTTGTGGCAAATAACCCAAAAGAGGGCGGAATGCTTTGCACAGGATGTATTAGAAAAGCAACAGCTTTCATAAAGCTTTGCGATACATTTGGTATTTCTGTTGTAACGCTTGTTGATACAAAAGGCTTTAGTACAGAATGTGAAGTAAATGGCGGTAGAATGAGTGCAGAAGCTGCACTTCTTGCACAGACCTATTCTTGTGCAACAGTGCCAATGGTAACTGTAAACGTGGGTGAGGCTTATGGTACTGCATTTACGGTTATGGGTTCTAAGGAACTTGGTGTAGATATGGTAATTGCTCTTGACAGTGCAAAGATAGGCGTGCTGAATCCTGCGGCATCTGTGGCACTTATGTGGACAGAAAAGATGCTTGGAGCAAAGGCACCTATTGAAAAGAGAAAAGCACTTGAAGAAGAATGGGCACTTGTGATGTCAACGCCTCTTATGGCTGCACACAGCGGTCAGGTTGATGATATTATTCCCGCTGAGCAGTTGAGAGTCAAGGTTGCATCTGCACTTGAAATGCTCAGTATGAAGAATGAATTTGCATCCCTTTGATAAAGATGGGCGGTGTAATTATGAATAGTATACAGTTGTTGAATACTGCTTCTGATTTGACATTCTATTCCGAAAAGTTTGCACCCGGTTCAAGTGAAGCACTTGGAAAGGCAGCTTCTTTTGGACTTCCGTTCTCACTTTTTGGATTTGCGATTGTATTTGGTGTTCTTGCACTTATAATGGTTATCATCATTGCTTTTGGTAAGGTTTTCGGAGCTGCTCAGGCAAAACCCGAAACCAAAGCGGAAGTCAAGAAAGAGGAAAATAAGCAAGAGCCTGTACAGACTGCTGTAGTTAAGGAAACCACAGTTGTTTCAGATGACACAAGCATAGTTGCGGCAATTATAGCGGCAATATCCTCTTATAGAAGTGCAGTTGGAAACACAGGCGGCTTCAGAGTAGTATCATTTAAAAAGAGAAAGTAAAATATCTTTAATTTAAAGGAGATTATAATTATGGCTAAGCAATATAGTGTTACAGTAAACGGCGTAGTATATGACGTTACAGTTGAAGAAATGGGTGCAGTTGCATCTGCTCCCGTAGCAGCACCGGCTCCTGTGGCAGCTCCCACACCGGCATCTGCTCCCACAGCGGCTCCGGCACCTGCAGCAGCTCCTGCTCCTGCACCTGCGGCAGCTCCCGGTGCAGGTGAACCCGTAAATGCACCTCTTAACGGTACAATTCTTAAGATTAATGTGGAAAACGGCTCCTCTGTTAAGTCGGGTGACGTTCTTTGCGTACTTGAAGCAATGAAAATGGAAAACGACATCGTAGCACCACGTGACGGTAAGATTACATCTGTAGTTGTACAGAAGGGTGCATCCGTAAACTCGGGTGACGTGCTCTTTACCCTCGCATAAGTTTTTGTAAGTAAATATAGAGGTGTATTCTGATGTTTAATATTTTCGACAGTTTATTGAACTTGTGGAAAACAACAGGTATTTATCAGATGCTTTTCTTTGAAAACGGCGACCTTAATGTTGCCTTTGTGAAAACTCTTGTAATGCTTGCGATTTCGGGAATTCTTATATACCTTGCAATAGGAAAAGGCTTTGAACCGTTGCTCTTGCTACCTATCGCATTTGGTATGCTTCTTGCAAACCTTCCCGGAACAGGACTTTTTCATAAGGAATTATTTATAAATGACACCGGTTATATAGATTGGGCTATGCTTGGCAATAAAGGTGGTCTCATGGACTATTTGTATTTGGGTGTTAAGCTTGGTATTTATCCTTCGCTTATCTTCCTTGCAATAGGTGCTATGACTGACTTTACTCCCCTTATAGCAAAACCTACAAGTCTTCTTTTGGGTGCCGGTGCACAGTTTGGTATATATGTTGCTTTTGTTGGAGCTCTTGCTCTTGGCTTTTCACCTCAGGAGGCAGCTTCTATTGGTATAATTGGAGGTGCTGACGGTCCTACTGCAATTCTTGTAACAAAGACTCTTGCCCCTCATCTTTTGGGTGCAATAGCAGTTGCGGCATATTCATATATGGCATTGATTCCAATTATCCAGCCACCGCTTATGAAGCTTGTTACAACAAAGAAGGAAAGACAGATTAAAATGGAAATGTCCACACTTCGTCCTGTATCAAGAGTAGAAAAGATCACATTTCCCATACTTGTTGCGGCGGTTGTAGCCCTCATTCTTCCTGATGCGGCACCCCTTGTAGGCTTCCTTATGCTTGGTAACCTACTCAATGTGTGTGGCGTTACCGACAGACTTTCAAAGACAGCACAGAACGAGCTTTGCAATATAGTAACAATCTTCCTCGGTGTTTCAGTTGGTATTACAGCAGATGCCGAAAGCTTCTTGAAGCTTGATACAATTCTTATTATCGTTCTTGGACT
>JAGBCG010000168.1 GCA_017938055.1 Clostridia bacterium | reverse complement strand
CTGAGTAAACCGTTCGATTGCTGTTTTCATTTTTGCACAGCGTGAAGAATTTATCGCAAAATCCATCTTTTTTGCAAATAACGTAAATACCGATAAAACCAAGAAACATTGTGATAATATTTAAAATGCAGTTAATTATCATAACAAAGCTGTCAGGTGTATAGGCAATAAGATGCTCACTGCATATGCTTATAAAGTTGTTGATGGCATGGAAGATTACACTTGTTTTGATGTTGCCTGTGACAGCAACAAGAAATGCTGAGAAAATACCAAAAACAAGTGCATATACGCTTTGAGAAGGACTGTCATGAGCAATACCGAAAATCGCACCGCTTGCAATTACGGCAAACATTGTTCCGTATCTTCGCAGATATCCGAAAATCACACCTCTGAATATATATTCCTCCATTAAAGGAACGAAAATACACGTTGAAAGTATTCTTAGAATAAGAAAATAAATGTCAAATTCAGTTCCTGAAAAATCTGTAAAACCGCTTGGATTCACTTTGCTGTCAGGAAAAAACCAATCATAAAGCGATGTTGATAAGCTGCTTGCAAATAAAACAAATAGCTGCATTACGCCGTACATGGGAAGAAAGTACTTAATAACACTTCCCTTTAAAGAAAAACACTCATCGCTACTTAGCTTTACTGCTTTTGCAAAGATTATTGCAGGCAACAGCATCGTAAAAACTGATGTTATCATTCCAATAAGCACACTGAAAGCACCGCTTGACAGAAAACTCTTTGCCACTGAAACCGCAACTGCTCTGCCTGTTCCAAGTTTAATCAGTATGCTTACAAGAAAGTGTTGAGGATTAAAACTGCTGCTGTAAATAAGGGTGTGAACAAGATAAGTGAGTGCATACGACAAGGCACTAAAAAGGAACAGCAATACAGTAGATTTGCACATTGCAAAGTATGCATTCTTTTTGTCTTTTAAATCAAGATATAAATTTTCATCATATTGATTTGTCATTTTTATTCATCCTAACTTGCGGCTAATCCTAAAAAAGAGAATAGACCCATAGAAGCAAGTGTCATAATAAGTCCTGCAACAAATACTCCTAAAACAATAGCGGGAACTGCGTATTTCAGCCTCATTTGCAAAAGTGCTGCAATTAAAGAACCGGTGTACGCACCTGTGCCCGGAAGTGGTATTGCAACAAACAAAAAAAGACCAAGCATCTCATATTTATTCGCCTTAACCTTGTCTGCTTTTTTTTCTATGGTGCTTTCTATTTTGCCAATTATTGCGGCAAAAAAACGAAATCTTTTAAGCCATGAAAAAATCGGTCTTGAAAGAAGAATAACAAAGGGAATGGGAAGACAATTTGCAAGAAAGCAAATAGAAAACACCTTTAAGGGTGCTAAGTCAAGAGCGTGTCCCCAAAGTATACCCCCACGAAGCTCAATAAAGGGAATAAGGGAAATGATGAACATTGAAAGCTCCTGGCTTATGCCTAAGGATGATAAAAAATGTGTTATAGAATCCGTCACGATTATCCCGCCTCTATATGTGTGATAATTTAAAATATTTTAGAAATCTTAATATTATTACTTTTTATATATTATACTTTAGATATAACTTGATGTCAACCATGTTTTTCCTTTTTTATGTTTTTATGTATTGTAAAAACAGATTTTCTATGTTAAAATAGTACATGTTTTAAGGTGGTGTGTTAATTTGGCTTCAATAAGACTTGATAAGCTCATTTCGTCTTCACTTATAGTCAGCCGTAAGGATGCTGTAAACCTTATAAAATCAGGACGTGTATGTGTGAATGGTGAAATACTAAAAAAAGGTGATATAAAGGTCGACGAGCAGGCAAAAATTACTGTAGACGGTAAAAATATTGTTTACAGTGATAATATTTATATCATGCTCAATATGCCGTCCGGACTTATTTCATCTACTGACGATAACAGAGAAAAAACAGTCATGTCACTTTTTGATAAGAGCTACAGTGATAAAGGACTTTTTCCATGCGGACGTCTTGACAAGGATACAGTAGGACTTTTGATAATGACAACAGATGGCACACTTGCTCATAAATTGCTTTCACCAAAGCATCACGCCAAAAAAACGTATGAGGTGAGGTGTGATAAGCCGTTTACTCTGGAAGATGTACAGATAATGAAAGACGGTATCATGATGGACGGAAAGCGGACAAAGGAAGCATTGCTTGAAATACAGAATGACCCTTGTTTTGCGAAAATCACATTGACTGAGGGTAAATTTCATGAGATTAAAAGACTGTGCTACGCATGCGGACAAAAAGAAGTTCTGTTTTTAAAGAGAATTACCTTTGGTGGAATTGTTCTTGATGAAAACCTTGAGGAAGGTCAGTGGAGAAATCTTACGGAAAGTGAGATTGAAATGCTAAAGAGTAACTAATTAGCATGTAAATTTTAATAAGATTGTAAAATTGTAAATAAAAATGTAGAATATACTTGCAATAAAGGTATTAATGTAGTATAATAAACAAGTATTGTATTTTCAGCTGGTCAGACAAATTGATTTTTGACCGAAATAATGTATGTACGCAGAAAAGGAAAATGAAAATGATAATAACAGATGTGTTAACACAAAATGCAAGACTTTATCCCGAGGATGTGGCTCTTGTTGAAGTAAATCCTGAAATCAGGGAAAAAATTGATAAGGCGTGGGAAGAGTTTGACCTTGTTGAATCACTTCCAAAACCCAGTCACAGACATGAGATTACCTGGAGCGAGTTTGAGGGTAAAGCCAATAAGCTTTCTCACTATCTTTTAGGTGAAGGTATAACAATGGGAACGAAGGTTGCTTTGCTTCTCATGAATTGTATTGATTGGCTGCCGATATATTTTGGTATTCTCAAGACGGGTGCTGTTGTAGCTCCCATGAATTTTCGCTTCAGTGCGGAGGAAATCAAGTATTGCCTTGAGCTTTCACAGTCGGATGTACTTGTTTTCGGCTCTACGTTTATTTCACGTATAAACTCAATAAAGGATTCATTAACAGAAGTTCGCAAATTTATTTTTGTAGGAAATAAGAGCGATTGCCCTGAGTATGCTGTTTTTTATGAGGAAGTCATTGAAAACATGACAGAAGCTAACGTACATATAAACATTTCCGAGGATGACGATGCTGCAATCTACTTCTCGTCCGGTACAACAGGCTTTCCAAAGGCTGTTCTTCATACACATAAGAGCCTGCTTGCATCATGCTATACTGAAAATAATAACCATCATCAGACAAAGGACGACGTTTTCCTTTGTATACCACCGCTTTATCATACAGGTGCAAAAATGCATTGGTTTGGTTCGTTTATTGTAGGTGGTAAGGGCGTTATTTTAAGAGGAGTAAGTCCTAAATGGATTATACAGACAATATCCGAAGAAAAGGTAACAATATGCTGGCTGCTTGTACCGTGGGCACAGGATATTCTTGATGCAATAGATGCTGGACTTTTGGAGCTTGAGAATTATCAGCTTGACCAATGGAGACTTATGCATATAGGTGCTCAGCCTGTTCCGCCAAGTCTGATTAAGCGTTGGAAAGCTGTATTTCCGCATCATCAGTATGATACAAACTATGGACTTACAGAATCATTAGGTCCGGGTTGTGTGCATCTTGGAATCGAAAATATACATAAGGTTGGAGCTATTGGAATACCGGGAACAGACTGGGAATGTGTGATTTTTGATGAAAATAAAAATCCCGTAAAGCAGGGCGAAGTTGGTGAGCTTGCAGTTAAGGGCCCGTCAGTTATGAAGTGCTATTACAGAGATGAAAAGGCGACTGCAGCCAGTCTTTACGGCGAATGGCTCATGACAGGTGACATGGCAATGCAGGATGAAGACGGCTTCATTTTCCTTGTTGACAGAAAGAAAGACGTTATCATTTCCGGCGGCGAAAACCTGTATCCTGTAGAAATTGAAAACTTTATTCGTCAGAATGATAAGGTAAAGGACGTTGCGGTTATAGGTACACCCGATGCTCGACTTGGTGAAAAAGCGACAGCAATCATTGAAATCAAGGACGGCTACGAATGTACAGTCGATGAGATAAATGAATTTTGCATGGGAATGCCTCGTTATAAGAGACCTAAGCAGGTTATATTTGCTGATATTCCACGTAATCCCACAGGAAAAATTGAAAAACCAAAGCTTCGTAAGATTTATTGTGGTGAAAATGTGGTTGCAAAGCAGAACGAAATAAAGCTTTAATAAAAAGAATGAGTGTGTTGCACTGCCGGCTATTTTGTAGCAAGGCAGTGCATTGCTTTTTTTAAACTTGCTCTTATAATTAAGTTAATCGTATATAGTTAACTGAACAGATAAAAAAATATGAAAATTTGATAAAAAGTATTGACAAAACCACTTTTCTGTGATATACTGTCGCAGTAAGTTAAATGGCCCGTTGGTCAAGCGGTTAAGACACGGCCCTTTCACGGCTGTAACATGGGTTCGATTCCCGTACGGGTCACCAAAACACGCAAAGACGAACCTTGCACATTGTGAAGAATGTCTTTG
>JAGBCG010000167.1 GCA_017938055.1 Clostridia bacterium | reverse complement strand
TTTTATTGCTGCCGATAAATTACCCAAACTGTAACGACTGCAAAAAGCTTTAGATACAGAATTTAATCAACACAAAGGACACGGTTTTTGCCGTGTCCTTTTCATCATATGAATATATCAATTTTATCAAGAATTTCAGCAATACCTGCCGCATCAACTTTTCTTGGATTCGTTGCCGTACAAGCATCAGCAAGAGCACTTTGGATGATGTGCTGCTTTGATTCAAGATAGTCCTGCTTTTTAACACCTGCTTCTCCAAGTGTTGTTGGAATATTGAGCCAACGCTGATATTCCTTGATTTTTACAATCATGTTTCTTACGCCTATATCCGAGCTGTTTGCAGGGTAACCCAGTCGTCTTGCAAGACTTTCAAGCTTGTCGGCGGTTGGATTTGCATTCTTTACACAAAACTTAATGTCAAGCTCGGTGTTGTATCTCAAAACATGGGGAAGCAGCATTGCATTTGCTCTGCCATGAGGTATATGGAAATTCGCTCCTAAGGCATGTGCAATACTGTGATTAATTCCAAGTCCCGCCTCATTAAAAGCAATGCCTGCAAGACAGGATGCCGTATGCATTTTTTCCCTTGCGATAAGGTCATTTCCATTCTTATAGGCAGGAACAATGTAATCGGCGAACAATTCAACTGCTTTTTCGGCAAGTGCGTCCGAAATTTCATTGGAATTTGTGGAAATATATGCTTCAAGTGCATGTGTAAGTACATCAAAGCCTGTGTCTGCCGTAACAGCAGGAGGCACACTTGCAGTAAGCTCACAGGAAAGTATTGCCATTTCAGGAAGAAGTGTTTCATCTATAAGTGGAATTTTCTTTTCTGCCTGAATATCGGAAATTACCGCAAACTGAGTAACCTCACTTCCCGTTCCGCTTGTGGTGGGAATAGCTATAAGACGAATATTCTTGCCTGTGTGTTTTCGGGCAACATAAACTGTGCTTTTTGCCGCATCTATTGCAGAACCGCCGCCAAGTGCTACCACAAGGTCAGCTTCCTTTTCAAGCAAAAACTTCATTCCGCTTGCCACAAGCTCAATAGGCGGGTCAGGCTTGACCTCAGAATATACACTTACCTTTTCGCAGCCTACAAGCAATGATGCAATTCTGTCTGCAGTGCCGTTCGCTGTGAGAAAAGCATCTGTAAACACAACACAGCTTCTGGCAGACAGTGTTTTTAGCACATCAAGTGCATTCTGTCCAAAAATTATATCTGTTTTTAGTTTAAATCTTTGCATTTTTTCACCTGTTCTGTAAGAAAACTCAATAGTAAAGCTCTACATTGTTTGATGAAAAGTAATTTTTCCATTCATTACTCGGCTCTTTGTCGGTAATTACCGCGTCTATTTCTCCAATATTCGCAAAGCGGACAAAGCTGGTTTTATCAAACTTTGTGTTGTCCACCGCAAGTATTACCTTTTTTGCCGAACGCATAAAGGACTTTTTGATTGTTGCGTTAAAATCACGTGTATCAGTGATTCCCTTTTCCATATCAAGACCCTTACATGAAATTACACATAAATCAACATGGTATTCATCAATTATGGACTCCACCTGTCTGCCTGCAAAGGAAAGATTATACTGCATAAACTCTCCTCCTGTGCAAATTACACGCCAGTCATTGTTTTGAGGAAGCTCCAAAAGCACCTCTATTGAGTTTGTAAGTAAAGTTATATTATGTCTGTCAGCTATACTTTTAACAGTAAAAAGGGCAGTTGTGCTTGAATCAAGCAATATGTAATCTCCGTCACTTATCATCTGACCGATAATGTCGGAAATATACTTTTTCCCTTCAACATTAGTCTGCTTTCTGACATTAATGGGAAGCTCGACGTTGAGATTGTCCTTTTTTACAGCACCGCCGTAGGTCTTCTTCGCAAGCCCTTCCTTTTCGAGCTTATCAAGGTCACGGCGTATTGTTTCTTCAGTTACACCGTATTCCTTAGCAAGATCGCTGACAACAACCTTTCCTTCAGCCACAAGCCTTGCAAGAATGGCATTTTTTCTCTCTATCGGCAGCATAACTACCTCCAAAATGTTTTTTGGCTTACTGTATAGCCTATTTTATTTTTTATATTGATCAGAGAATACTATCCCAGATTGATGGGTCAGGATTTGGAATAACCGAGCTGTCAAGCAACATTCCGTTTTCACCCACAACTGTCTTTGCCGCTTCTATTGCAGCTGAAACAGATGCCACCGTTCCTGTAAGAAGCATATAAGATTTACCACACATACCTCTTGCAATTCTCAATTCAATCAGCTTTACCTCAGATGCCTTTGCTGCAGTATCCGCAGCTACTATTATCGAGGGAGCTGTAAATGTTTCCAGCACACCCAATGCTTTTACATTTTCAATGTTAGCTCCGCCGTAGATTGCCTTGAAAATGTCCTCGTGAGGATTACCAAGTACAAAAGAATCGGAGAGTGCATCGGGATAATTCTTCATAGCGGCATCAACAGAGCTTCTTACAGCACTGAGTTCGCCTGTTATAATAACTATGTACTTACCGGGACAAACGGTTGAAGCCTGTAATATTTCAACATTGCTTGTCTTTACCATATTGTCTGCCGCTGTCATACCTGTGGAAACAGTTTTGTATTCCACCATACCTATTGCTTTGCTCATCTGTAATCACCTCTCACTTTGCCGCAATAATAACATATTTGTCACTTACTTCCATTACAACTCCGTCAATAGAAGCATGTACTGCTGTACCCAACTTTTCAGGAGCTTCTCCCACAACATCGCCAACCTTTACCGCATCGCCCTTTTTAACACAGGCAACGCTCGGTGCTCCAATGCTCTGAGAAAGCATTATTTTAACCTTGTCAGCCTTTACAAGACTATCGTCAATAGGACATTCTACGTCATATTTTTTAAGTCCCAGTCTTGAAACAAGCTTAGAAATGGGAACTGTTCTGAATTCTCTGTGCTTATGCACCTGAGCAGTTTCGATATCCTTTGGAGGAGTAATGCCCGCTTTTCTCAGACCATCCTTGGTTTGTGCAAGCAGCGTTCTGGGATTTAAGTTCTGGAAGCAGGAATACAGCTCGCAAAGTCCGCATGAAGAACAGAAGAACGAATTTATATAAGGCTCTGTATCCTTAGTTACTCCGCCTGTAATGTTTCTCATGAACTTTGCCGGGTCTATTGGATGTCCCAAAAGATTTCTTGAGCATAAATCGGTACACATCATACAGTTGCAGCATGCACTCATAGCACGCTTGAGGTCGATAGTAACAGGACTCATTCTCTTTTGAATTATGTACTGGCTTTCGGGCAAAACAAGTATTGCATTGCTTGTTTTTGTAACAACATCATTTTTTGATGAAATAAAGCCCGTCATAGGACCGCCTGCAAAAATTACGGGGTTTTCTATTGTTGCACCTCCCGCAAGCTCCACAAGCTCTCCGTACGTCATACCAAGCGGCACCTTGAGAGTGCAAGGGTTCTTGACCTCACCGGCAATCGTAACATACTTGAATGTTACGCCCTTAGCTTCTCTTATGGCGTTTGCCGCATTGAGCATGGTTTCTACGTTATAAACAACGCATCCCACACTTATAGGCAGCTGTCCTGCAGGAACTACTCTGCCTGTTGTTTCATAAATTGTTATAACCTCATCGCCTGCCGGATAAATCTCAGGTAAAAGTCCTATAGAGAAGCCTTTTTTGCCCTCCATAGCAGCTTTTGCCGCCTTTATCGCTTGCTTGTAATGAGGTTTAATTGCTATAATTACATTTTCTGCACCCATTGCTTTTGCAACTTCGTCAAGAGCAAAAACAATTTCCTCAGCGTGATACTCAAGCACCTGTCTGTGAAGCTTTAACAAAGGCTCACATTCGGCACAGTTGAGTATAACAGTATCTGCGGCACTGTTAAGCTTTGCATATGATGGGAAGCCTGCTCCGCCTGCTCCCACAACACCCGCCTGTCTTAAAATGTCGCCAAGTGCCTTTATATCCACTATTATTCACACTCCAGTCCGCTTCCGTCGTCAACTATACCGACGATAGCTGCATCAACAGGGGCAGTTTCGCATCCGCAACCGATACGTGCGGCACTTCCTTTGGCTACAAGCACAATTTCGCCAACACCTGCTCCAACATTATCTATTGCCACAAAAGCTTCTGTCTCAGATGCACTTTTCATGCACGACACAGGCTTAACTATAAGAAGCTTATGCCCCACCAAATTTTCATTCTTACGTGTGGAAACTATGCTTCCCGTAACTTTTCCGATAATCATGTAAATCACCTTTCTTAAAGGTTTTTTCGTTCTTATGCACAGACGCAAATCTCTCATTCTCCCATGCGTTGTATCCATGTATAAAAACAAAATTTTGACGTGCAAGGGACGCCTGAACGTCCCTTGCATATTGATTTTTCCACTGAATTTCCGCAGTACCGATGCTGCCGTTTGGTATCGGTACGGTGCTTTCAAATAAAGCCGCACCAACGCACCTTAACGAACACAAAGTAGTTTAGAACATTTGCGTTTATGGTGTTCAAAACGACCTTCACGTGTACCGGCAATCAGTTATTCACCGAGATTGCCTGCGAAAATCGCCGCGGGGCGTACCCGCTTATTTAAGGGAAGGAAGAATCTTCTCAACGTCAGTATGAGGTCTGGGAATAACGTGAGTAGCAATGATTTCGCCGAGCTTCTGAGCTGCTGCAAGACCTGCTTCAACTGCAGCCTTAACTGCTCCAACGTCACCTCTAACCATAACGGATACGAGTCCGCTACCGATTTTCTCTGTGCCAACGAGTTCTACGTTAGCTGCCTTAAGCATTGCATCAGCTGCTTCAATAGCTGCTACAAGACCTCTGGTTTCTACCATACCTAATGCCTGCTGTACCATAATGTTTTTCTCCGTTTCTTCAGTATTTTTTGTTTTTACTTCAACCGTCGCCGCAGGAGTTACTACCTTTTCGATAACCTCTTGTGCCGGCTTTGCAATGACGGTTTTTTTGGCGGAAGTTTTTCTTTCTGCCATGATTTTTTCCTCCGTTCAGTCCTTAAAGTTCAATTAGAACTTGGGAAGAATTTTTTCAACATCTGC
>JAGBCG010000166.1 GCA_017938055.1 Clostridia bacterium | reverse complement strand
GGTCAAATCAACATATCGTGTGTGCAATTTTAATAATTATATAAATACCATTTTTACAAAAACACAATTTATACATTTTCAACAAATTAACAGCATTATAAAAATTTGCTATAGCATCAGAATATGTATAAATTCAATTATGACTTTACTTTTTTGCTATCAGGGTGTATAATATACAAAATAATTGTATTTTGAGGTAATGTAATGAACAGGGATATTTTTGAAACATACGACTTATGGCAAACTCTTGCAGAAACTCAAAAGCCGATACTTCTTTACGGCATGGGAGACGGTGCTGACAAGGTCCTTGATGTATGCCGGGAGAAAGGCATAAAGGTCAGCGGAGTATTTGCAAGTGACGGCTTTGTAAAGAAAAAAGTATTCCGTGGCTTTGTCGTCACATCATTTAGCGAAGCTTTAGAAGCCTTCCCCTGCCCTGTTATTCTTTTATCCTTTGCAACTTGTCTTGATGATGTTCTTGGCAACATAAAAAATATTGCTTCAAAGTATGAGCTGTATTGTCCTGATGTTCCTGTTTTCGGAAATGGTCTTTTTGACCGGAATTTTTTATTAAACAATTATCACTCTTTTAAGAGGGTATATGATTTACTTTCTGATGAAAAATCACGTTTAAATTATGTTAACTTGATTCTTGGCAAGATGACAGGCAAAATCAACTACCTTTTTGATGCCGAAACAACCACAGACGAAGCCTATCAGAATATTATAAAGCCGGTTTTGTATGGTCATTACGTCGATATAGGTGCATACAATGGTGATACTATACGTGAATATCTGTCCTATGCAAAAAATTACAGTAAAATTACCGCCTTTGAGCCTGATATAAAAAATTTCAAAAAGCTCTTGACTTTTGCCCAGAATACAGGTATCCCTACAGAATCCTTTTATAATATCGCCGCATGGAATAAGCGTGAAACTCTTACATTTTATTCTCGTTCGGGCAGAAACAGTGCAAACACAACAAGTCATCAAAACGCAAAGTCCATACAAATTCAGGCTGACAAAGCTGACAGCTACATTGATTCTCCTGTGGACTTTATCAATATTGATGCCGAAGGCTCCGATAAACAGGTTATTGATGGTCTTCGTGAAACTATTACAAGGTACAAGCCTTGCGTTTCATGTGCTTTATATCACAGAAACGAGGATTTATTTGAAATACCATTAAAGCTAAAGGATATGTACGGCGACTGTCAGATTTACATTCGGCATTTTAAATATTTACCTGCATGGGATACAAATGTGTATGTAAAACCAAATTAATTTGACTTTATTTATTATTAGTGGTATAATAATGAAAATATCCTGTTTTGGAGTAATATAAAGATGAAAAAATTTCTTGAATGTGGAAAAATAATAAACAAAAGAGGTATAAGTGGCGAGCTTAAGATTGAGTGCTACTGCGACAGTACCTCGTCAATTAACAATGCTAAGGTTTTATATACAGACGAAGACGGAAAACAGCCTTATGACGTAATTTCCATAAAGGGCTACAGGGGCTTTTTATATATAAAGCTTTCCGGAATTGACAGTGCCGAAAAAGCGGACAGCATGAGAAACAAGCTTTTATATGTTTCAAGAGAAGATGTTATAAAATCAGACGAAAGTGTGTTTATTGCTGATTTAATAGGTCTTAATGTAATTGATGCAGACACGGCGGCTGTATACGGAAAAATAAGTGATGTGTCAAATTATGGAGCTTCTGACATTTACACAGTTAAAACCAAAAGTGGATCAGTTATGATACCTGCTGTTAAGGATATTGTTATTAAAATCGACACAGCAAGCGGCGTTTATATAAGACCAATCAAAGGCCTTTTTGATGAAGCGGAGGAAATTCGTTAATGCGTTTTGATGTTATGACACTTTTTCCGGACTTGATATGTAACATAGTTAATACAAGTATTCTTGGAAGAGCTATTAACAACGGAATAATCAAGGTAAATGCCCATAACATCAGGGACTACTCCCTTGACAAGCACCGCAAGGTTGACGATACCCCCTACGGCGGCGGAATGGGCATGCTTATGACTGTTCAGCCTATTATTGACTGCTTTAACAGCTTCAAGGACGAGTTGACAGGCTCAAAGCGTGTGATTTATCTTTCCCCCAAGGGAGCAAAGTTTACTCATCAAAAGGCTCTTGAGCTTTCAAAATACGACAATCTCATTTTTCTTTGCGGTCACTACGAGGGAATAGATACAAGAGTTGAAGATATGATTGTTGATGAGCAAATTTCAATCGGCGATTTTGTTCTTACCGGTGGCGAGCTTCCTGCTGCTATGATTATTGATGCAGTTTCAAGGCTTTTACCGGGCGTGCTTTCTGATTCTGTCTGTTTTGAGGATGAGAGCATTGCTGCAGGTCTTTTGGAATATCCACAGTACACAAAACCTGCAGTATTTAACGGTCTTGCCGTTCCCGATGTACTTCTCGGCGGCAACCACAAGGATATCACAACCTGGAGAAGACAAAAATCGCTTGAAATTACTCAAAAATTCAGACCCGATTTGCTCCAAAACTGCAACACTCTCACAAAAGAAGATATTCTTTACTTAGAAACCTTAAAAGGATTGGAGGGATAAGCTTGAAAAGTAAAAAGACTAAGCTAAGAAGCCGTATTATTGATTACTTTTCACGTCCATGGGACGACAACAATCTGGAAAATCAAGTTAAAAGTCCTAACAAGCCGCCCTCAGTAAGTCTTTTTCTATTAAAGCTCAGAACAGCATTTTCTAAAACATGTGAAAAATCACGTGTTGCTAATTTTATTGATTATCTTTATTATGGTTTTCTTTCATGTCCCCTTTCTGTTATAGCCGTATTTATGGCAGTGTTTGCTGTAAGCTCATTTGCACTCGGATTTTTGCTTTCTTCTTCAAAGGCATACTATCTTACAGATACTACAACTTTATACTGTATATTTGTTTTTGCTATTTCTATACTCTTCATGCCTGTCAAAAGGGACATTGCTTTTTTGCTATCCCAAAGCAGACTATTATCCGAATTTGAATTTTCATATGACAAAATAGTGCTTTCCACCTCAAAAAAGAGCTTTAATTTT
>JAGBCG010000016.1 GCA_017938055.1 Clostridia bacterium | reverse complement strand
GAAAAGGAGAAGGCGTATGAAGAATTCATTATTTTTGAAGCTTTTTGCACTTGTTCTTGCTGTTGTTGCTTTGACAGCTGCAGTAGGTGCACAGGGCTTCACAAAGACACAGGAATACCCCGAAGGAAAATTTACGGATGTTCCTGCTAATCAGTGGTACGCAGCTGAAGTAAAGTCAGCATATGAGCTTGGCTTTATGAACGGACAGAGCGATACTGCATTTGCACCCAATGGCAATGTAACAGTTGCAGAGGGTATTACAATGGCAAGCCGTGTACATTCAATATACAACGGCAAGGAAATTAAGAGCGTAGAGGGCACAAAGTGGTACGATATGTACATAGCTTACGCTAAGGAAAACGGTCTTATCGAAGAAGGACAGTTTACAAACTATGACAGAAATATCATGAGATATGAAATGGCTGTTATGTTTGCAAACGCTATGCCTGCTGATTATTTTGCAGCAAAGAACAACATCAAGGATATTCCTGACGTTGCAGAAACAGAAGAATATTATGATGAGCTTATGATGCTGTACAATGCAGGTGTTGTAATGGGAAGTGATGATTACGGTAACTTCTTTGCAACAAACTCTATTAAGAGAAGTGAAACAGCTGCAATTATTAACCGTGTAGCTCTTCCTGAAAACAGAAAAACAGGAACTCTTGCAGAGTATGGTGACAGAAATCCTGCGGTATACCTTATTGAAGACGAATCAATGTCAAGAGAACCAAGAAGTGTAAAATACATTGCTTCAGGTTGGACATATGAAAATCCCTCAAATTCTTCAAGAGAAAAAAAGGACTTTAGTTCAAATGTACTTGAGGACTTTTCATCTGAAACTAAAGTCACTGCCCGTAAAGAGATTACTACTATTAATACAGGTCTTGCAACATTGGAAACATCATTCAATGTTAGTGCTCCGGGCT
This sequence comes from Clostridia bacterium, assembly GCA_017938055.1. Classification (GTDB taxonomy): domain Bacteria; phylum Bacillota; class Clostridia; order Oscillospirales; family CAG-382; genus UMGS1387. The sequence goes on along the minus strand of JAGBCG010000016.1, from coordinate 3,502 downwards.
ATCGTGTTTACTTTGAGGACCTTGAAGGAAACAAACTTTTTGAAATTAGCAATAAGAACAAAGTTTTTTCTGTAATTGGAGATGAGCAAACTTCCACATCTATAAATTTCAGTTCAGGAAATATAATACTGAAGCTTGAAATGGATCTTGACAGCCGTCAAGCAAGAGTTGTTATAAACAATATGGATATTGGAACATTTAAAATGTCAACGTCAGCAGCAGACCTTTCACGCCTCGTTTTCAGCACATTGGAGCAAGAGATGATCTCAATGACTATAAACAGTGTAATTCTGTATTGGAACTATGATGTAAACGAGGATTTTCGCTTTGGTACGCCTGATACCATTCCGTTTGGGTGGGAGGTTGAAAATACACTTCTTAAACGTCTTATTTCAGACAGCGATACTGTAAGTGCCGCCATCAATGGAATGGGAAAAGCTGTAAAGAATTTTGATAAGGTAAGTGGAAGCTTTGTTTATGAAACATATTTTCTTGTTACCGAACAGCAAGATGCTACTCTTGCAATAATGAATGGTGATAAAACTGCGTTTTCCATGAACGCAAAGAATGGCAAGATTACAACAGCTGACGGAAAACTTTTAAGAAATTATACACCTGGTGTATGGCAGCAGTTGAGAGTCGAAGCCGATACTGAAAAAGGTACTGCACTAATAAAAATCAATGGTAAGGATTGTATAACTGTTCCGTTTACAGAAGATGGAATTGATAATATCGTAATTTCTGCGTCAGGTAGCGGCGACTTCTACTTTGATGATGTTAGGGTATTTAACACATTTGAATATCCTGACTATTGTCCTGTACCCGTACCTGTGAATGACGATGAATGGTATAGCGGCATGAGTGTTTGTTCACTCTGGAGAGAAGGCTCACACTATGGTTGGGATTGTATAGCTCCATATGAGGATTTAACACCTGTTCTTGGGTACTATGATGAGGGTATTCCGGAAGCAATGGATTGGGAAATAAAGTTTCTTGTTGAGCATGGCTATGACTATCAGCGTTTTTGTTGGTACTACGGCGACTTAAAAGAGCATATTAAGAAACCCAGACTTTGTGATGATGCAATTCATGATGGATACTTTAATGCTAAATACTCTGATATGCTCGATTTTGTAATCATGTGGGAAAATGCAGGCAGCAAGTCAAGTAAGGAAGAATTCTATAATAACATTTGGCCTTATTGGGTAGATTGGTATTTGACAGACAGCAGATATTTTTGTATTGACAATAAGCCCGTGATTACTATATATTCAGCATCGTCGTTTAAGGAAATAATGGGCGGCACCGCGGGTGTTAAGCAAGCTATTGATTTCATGGAGGCGGAATGTAAGAAGCTCGGCTTCGACGGTGTTATTGTATATTGCAGCCATTCAAGTGGCACAGAACAGACAAATATTGAGCTTGCACAAAGCGGATATGATGCAAAGGCTGCATATCACTTTGGTGAACGGGCATGCGATATTGAGTACCAAAAGAAAAGAATGATTGACGAATTTAATATAGGACACATCACATTTTCCGCAAGTGTCGGCATAGGCTATAATGATATCGGCTGGACCGAAACAAGAACACCTCTTGCAACTGCTGATGAATTTGAAGAAATTCTTCGTTGGTCAAGAGATGAGTTTCTTCCTATGTATAAAGACAGAGATGTAGATGAATGGCATACAAAAAGTATTCTCACAAACACCTGGAATGAATTTGGTGAGGGACATTACGTATTTCCGTCTGCAGTTAACGGATTTGGTTATATGGATGCACACAGACATGTTTTTTCAACTGTCGCCGATACTGATGACTCAAAGCATTTTGATGTTTTTCCCACCGATAATCAAAAATCAAGGCTTGGATATTTGTATAACACAAGACATATACCTATGAGAAAGACACATCTTGCAGATGAAGACGATATTGATTACAATAAGCTAATACGTATAAAATCATGGAACTTTGAAAATTCTGCGGATTGTGATTTTTGGGGAGCACTTGCAAAAACAACAACACCAAAATATGATGCAGCGGAAAAGGCACTTGTGGGTGCCACGACTGATATTGACGGTCATATAAAAATGCATAGCTTTGTTGATAACTATTTTAATGCAGATGATGTCAAATGGCTTCACGTTTGTATGAAGCTGGATGAATCAAGCGGATCAACTGCCGAGATTTATTTTACAAACGATACAAAGGGAATGTATTCGTCATCAATGGGTTGTAATTTCACAGTGCTTGCTGATGGAAAATATCATGATTATTATGTGGATTTATCAACGCTTCCTACCTGGTCAGGCGATATTAAATCCTTGAGATTTGATCCTGTTAACGTTCCAACACGATATTATATTAAGACTATAGAGTTTCTTTCTGAAATTTCAGACAGCTCAAGAGTATTTTATATTGACGGCGTTGATATTGCCATTGATGAGGGTGATTATACATTTGTTGATGGTGAGCTTTATGTTAATGCTAATCCTACAACAGGCTTTTATAACCTTAATCAATTCTACTATGAATGGAACAGATGGAATGGTACACTTCTTCTAAGAACAAATGACGGTACTCAGTTTGACTTTGTTGTTGGCAGAGATAAAGTGTTTGTTAACGGCAAAGAGCAAAATCTCAAGAAGAATTTCGCTGTGAATGACGGACTTGCAGAGCTTCCTATAACCTTTATTTATGACACTGCCGGTTATGATTATACTGTTTCTGAGAAAGAAGTCATGGTTAACGTAAGAGGCGAAGATATTAAAGCGGAGATTGAGTCAAGAGTTGCAAATGAATATGAGTTCAATGTACCGGGTGACCTTGAGGGCTGGAAGATATATGTTGCTTCAGGTGGAGTAAATGACGGATATATAAAAATGGCATCCTTTATTGATGAAGCGTATAACAGATACGATCCTCAGCTAAGTAATTCTACTGTAAAGATTGATACTAAAATATACGATAGTGTGACAATAAGAATCAAACCAGAGCTTGACAGCAGTGACGGACGTTCTTCTTCAACACTGTGTATGTATTTTGCTACAACCTTGGATGGTTCTTTAGATGAGCAAAAAAAGGTACTTGTTGATTTGTCAACTCTTACACCTGATGACGATGGATTTGTAACCGCAACTCTTGATCTAAAGTCACACGAAAAGTGGAGGGGAGTATGTACACACGCACGAATTGACCCGCCTGACAGATTAGGAACATTTACCATTGACTACATTCGCTTCAATATAAATCCTGATTATCTCGAATGGGCAGAACAAGCGGGAAAAGTCGAGAGAGAAGCACAAGAGAATCTTTTACTTGCAGATGAAGGAAAGGCTTTTTATGTAAAGAATTGTGATGCTGAAGTTGCAAGCATATTTGATGAGTTTTCATCGGGACATAGTAAGGTTTATGTGGTGGACGATGATCATAGACCCGGAAACAAGGCGTTTCTTGTGACAACAGATAAGACTGACACTAAGGTTTGGACATACATCTGTTT
>JAGBCG010000165.1 GCA_017938055.1 Clostridia bacterium | reverse complement strand
TGTCTTGGTATGCAGATGCTTTTTGAAAAAGGCTATGAATTCGAAGAATGTAACGGTCTTGGACTGATACAGGGCAGCGTTAAATATATGGACGAGCCTGACCTGATTATTCCACATATGGGCTGGAATAAGCTTGAAAAGCTCAACAATTGTAAACTCCTTGAAAATATCGGGGACGACGAATATGTGTATTTCGTTCACTCCTATAAGGCAGAATGTGCAGATGAAAATATTGCCGCATACAGCGAATACGGCGGACGTGTTCCTGCTCTCGTTTTTGACGGAAAATTCGTCTATGGTGCTCAGTTCCACCCTGAAAAATCAGGTGATACGGGACTTAAAATTCTCAAGAACTTCGGTGAACTAATAAACTAATTCTTAGGTGAGTTTTATGAATATCGAACAGGTTAATTCTAAAGAAGAAAAAATGTATGTATGTCGTACTATTCTTGAAGCTCTGCCTGAATGGTTTGAGATAGAGGAGGGTAAAGAACGTTATACTACAGAAAGTGCCGAACAAATATTTATAAAAGCTGTTGAAAACAATAAAGCTGTTGGTTTTATTAGCCTCAAAGAAACGGGAAAGGCTACTGTAGAACTTGCTGTAATGGGTGTTCTTAAAGAATATCATAGAAAAGGAATTGGCAGTAAGCTTTTTGAAGAAGCAAAAAAAGTGACATTATCCTCAGGGTATTCATTTATACAGGTGAAAACCGTTCAAATGGGAAAATATGAGGATTATGACAGAACAAATATGTTTTATCTGAGCCTTGGATTTAAAGAATTTGAAGTTATTCCGCAATTGTGGGATGAAGATAATCCTTGTCAGATATATGTAATGGCACTTTAATTAGTTTTTACTTTTATATGGAGGAAATATATGATTATTTTACCTGCAATTGACATAAAGGACGGAAATTGCGTACGCTTATTCAAAGGTGATTTCAATACAGTAGAAAAGGTAGCAAGTGATTATCTTGAAACTGCGAAAGGCTTTGAAGCGGCAGGCAGTGAGTGGATTCACATGGTAGACCTTGATGGAGCGAAAGAAGGAAGACCTGTAAATACTAAAATTTACACAGATGTTGCTGAAAAGACCAATCTCAAGGTAGAGCTTGGCGGTGGTATACGTTCAATTGAAACAATTGATGAGTATCTTAATATGGGTATTACAAGAGTAATTCTTGGTTCTGTTGCACTTAAAAATCCCAAGCTTGTGAGTGATGCTGTTGAAAAATTCGGCAGTGAAAAAATTGTTGTTGGAATAGATGCAATGAATGGTATGGTTGCAACTGAGGGTTGGCTTGAAAGCTCCGATGTGAACTATATTGATCTTGCAAACAAAATGATTGAAGTAGGCGTAAAATATTTCATTTTTACTGATATTTCCAAAGATGGAACACTGAGTGGTGTAAATGTAGAGCAACTTAAAGCTCTTTCAGACGCTACAGAAGGACGTGCAAACATCGTAGCAAGTGGTGGGGTACATACAATGGCAGATATTATAGCTTGCAAAGAGATGGGACTTTATGGCACAATCTGTGGAAAGTCTATATATAAGGGTACGCTTGACCTTAAAGAAGCTATTCTTTACGCTCATATGGATAAATAAAATGATATTATTTGTGATATGTATTGTAATAATGATAATTGGCGGACTACTTATGATGTTTGCTCCCGAAAAATGTGTCAGTGCTAATAAAAGAGATGATGCCGAAGCTATAAAAGAAACAGTAAGTCTCGGAAAAAAAGTTCTTGCATTTACTGTATTTGCAGCACTGCTTTGCTTGAAATATAAAATGCGTTAAAATTAAACATTCAATAAAGTAATATATTGTATGTATGTAATTTATAAAATAATATGAAATAAAAGGTCCGGCAAATCCATGGGTCATTTCCGGATAGCTACTGAATCCCAATAATTCATCAAGTGAGTTACCATAACAAAGGAAAAGAAATTCATAGACGATGACGTTATATGATTTGCGGATAAGGATGAGAAATAATTTGAATCAGGGAGGCTGAAAAATGCTTGCAAAAAGAATAATTCCCTGTCTTGACGTAAGAAATGGCAAGGTTGTAAAGGGAGTAAATTTTGAAGGAATACGTGATGTAGGCGATCCTGTTGAATGTGCGGCAGAGTACAACAAGCAGGGAGCGGATGAAATTGTATTCTATGATATAACAGCGTCATTTGAGGGAAGGGGAGTCTTCCTTGATGTTGTAAGAGAAACTGCAAAAAAGGTATTTGTCCCACTTACAGTTGGTGGTGGAATAAAAAACATTGATGATATACGTGAAACGCTTAGAGCAGGAGCAGATAAGGTATCTGTTAATTCTCAGGCTGTTAAAAATCCACAGCTTATAAAAGACGGTGCAGATATTTTTGGTAGTCAATGTATTTGCGTGGGAATTGATGCAAAAAAAATTGCTGATCAGAAGTGGACGGTATATATTAACGGCGGACGTGTAGATATGGGGTTAGATCTCATAGAATGGGTTAAAAAAGTTGAAAAACTCGGTGCAGGTGAAATATGCCTTAATTCGATAGATGCTGACGGAACCAAAAAGGGATTTGATATCGAAATGCTTAAAGCGGTATGCAATGCTGTTAATATACCTGTAATCGCTAGTGGTGGTGCAGGTAAAATTGAAGATTTTGCAGAGGTATTTGAGAAAACAGGAGCAACAGCTGCACTTGCTGCATCGCTTTTCCATTTCAGAGAGCTTACAGTTGGAGAAGTAAAGGATTATTGTCGTCAGCGTAGAGTTATCTGTCGATGAAAAGATGGAGTAATATTCGTTATAAACTGGAAAATGAATATCTTGCTGAATCACTCCGAGGACGTATAACATATTTTGCCACAACATACACAAAATGCCATGACCAAGAGGGACGTGCCGCAATACGTCTTGACGGAAATGAGGTTTTGAAAGGCAACTACTTTGATAAGATGGATAAACATTCAAGTTTTTATTACCATATATACAATGATGTTGATAGAGCAAAATCCGAGTGTTGGATGAGGGCATTTTTCGAAGCTGAATGTAATGGAGCATTTGACCAGAGAAATTTCTATCGGGCATTTGATGAGTTCAATTCACAGAGGATTGATGAAAGTCTGAAAAGTGAATCTCTCATAGTCAGAATATTTGCTGTTCTGGATAAGCGGTGCGAAAAAAGGCGTTTGTTGGAAATGCTTAGCAATACCGAAAATGAAAATCCACTCTTTCTGACATTTCTGCATATCAGAGCAGAGGCAGAGAAAATAGTTTTTATATCATAAGATGAAGTGGTGTTCAACATATGGAAATACTGATTATAGTAAGTCTGATTTTATCTGTCAGTGCAATTTTGGGTGGTTATTATATGAAATATCAATCACCAAAAGATAAGCAAATGAATATTGGTTTTAAAACAGAGCGAGCTCAATCAAGCCTTGAAGCATGGAAATATGCAAATGCAACTTGCGGAAAATACTGGATAATTATGGGCAGTACTTTTCTTGTATTAGGTTTACCAATTGAATTTGTGTTTTATTATTTTAAAGGTGACGACGCAAAAATGCTGGTACTTGTTAATTGTACATTCTTTGTGGCTAATTTAATCTATTGGACTGCAAATGTATCAAAGGAACTTAACAATAAATTCGATGAAAACGGTATGTCAATAGAATAGGAGTTTAAAATGATTAAAATTGATATAAACGACCTTGACAAATTCTTTGAAAAGGGAGAGTTAATCCCTGCAATTTGCTACGAGGTCAATACAAAGACGGTCCTTATGCTTGCATATATGAACAAAGAAAGTCTTAAAAAGACTCTTGAAACAGGCTATACATGGTTCTGGAGCCGTTCACGTCAGGAATACTGGAATAAGGGGGCAACTTCCGGACATTTGCAGAAAGTCGTTTCAATTTACGGCGACTGTGATAATGATACATTGCTTGTTAATGTGGAACAGACAGGTGTCGCTTGTCATACGGGTTCATATAGTTGCTTTTTTAATGAAATGTATAATAATGAGGAGGATAAATAGAAATGACAGTATATGAAGAAATCTTTGAAGTAATCAAAGAAAGAAAAAAACAATACGAAAATGGTACAGC
>JAGBCG010000164.1 GCA_017938055.1 Clostridia bacterium | reverse complement strand
TTTGCCTCAAAGGTTGACAAGGTTGTTGTTGTAGAAGAACTTGACCCTGTTATAGAAACACAGGTTAAGGTGATGGGAATTGAGTGCGACGGTAAAAACAAGCTTCCTATACTTGGAGAATTTTCTCAGGAGCTTATAGCTAAGTGCTTGCTTGGTAAAGAAAACGAATTTGCCAAAATTGAAGACGAAATTCCGATGCGTCCTCCCGTGCTTTGTCCAGGATGTCCTCACAGAGGATTGTTCTTTGTACTTAAAAAGCTGGGTGTAACGGTAAGCGGTGATATAGGTTGTTATACTCTTGGCTCTGCTGCACCTCTCTGTGCAGTGGATACAACACTTTGTATGGGTGCGTCCATTGCAGGTCTTCATGGTATGAATAAATCGGGCGGACTTGATCCAAAGAAATCTGTTGCCGTAATCGGTGACTCCACATTCTGTCACTCAGGTCTTACAGGTATTATGAACATGGTTTACAATAAAGCTCATTCCACCGTTATCATATGTGATAACAGCATAACAGGCATGACAGGACATCAGCAGAATCCTGCAACGGGAATGACCCTTAAAAATGAACCGACTCATAAAATGAACATCGAAAAGGTTGTTGAAGCTCTCGGTGTAAATGACATAAAGATTGTAGACCCCAATGAAATCAAAGAGCTTGAAGCGGCTATTAAGGATTCTCTTGCGAAAGAAGAAGTTTCAGTTATCATCACACGCCGTCCTTGCGTGCTTCTTAAATCTGTTAAAAAGGATACATATTATACGGTAAATGCCGATAAGTGCCGCGGATGTAAGGCGTGTATGAAGATTGGATGTCCTGCGGTTAGCTTTAAGAATGGCAAGGCAGTAATTGATACCACTCTGTGTACAGGCTGTGGTCTGTGTGAAAAGATGTGTGCTTTTGGTGCCATCGAAGAACAAAAGAGATAAGGAGAGGTAAAAATGAGTAAGACAGTAAATATAATGATTTGCGGCGTAGGAGGACAGGGAAGTCTTCTTGCCAGCAGAATTCTCGGCAACACTTTTCTTTCTCAGGGGTATGATGTTAAGGTATCCGAGGTACATGGAATGAGCCAAAGAGGAGGCTCGGTTGTAACATACGTAAAATACGGTGAAAAGGTAGATAGTCCCGTTATATGCAAGGGTGAAGCGGATTTTCTTTTGTCATTTGAGCTTTGCGAAGCGGCACGCTGGCTTCCTTATCTTAAAAAGGACGGTATAGTGGTAACAAGCACACAGCAGATTATGCCTATGCCGGTAATCATTGGTGCGGCAGAGTATCCGGAGGATATTGAAGCAAAAATCAAAGCACAGGGCGTAAAGCTTATGAGTGCCGATGCTCTTACACTTGCGGAAGAATGTGGAACTTCAAAAGCGGCAAACGTAGTCCTTATAGGTATGTTTGCCAAACATTCCGACATCCCTAAGGAAGAGTACATAAAAGCTCTCAAGGCATCGGTTCCTGCAAAATTCCTTGATCTTAACCTTGAAGCGTTTGAAAAGGGATATGCACTTGACTGATTAAATCATAAAATAAATGGAGGCGTTGTAGCAAAATGATTTGTTACAACCTCTAACATATATAAAATGCACAATTATTCGTACGGGACGATGCACACATCGTCCCGTTTTCGTTATACAATAAAACAGCAACACCTG
>JAGBCG010000015.1 GCA_017938055.1 Clostridia bacterium | reverse complement strand
TATGTATAGCAGGAGGTTTCGACTCTGCGGTGCCGACCTTCTTTTGACCAAAGCATCAAAAGAAGGCAAAAATGCTTCCACTCACCGCCTCGACTTTTTGAGGTCGAGGCTACGTCGTGGCGGCTCTCTGACAGTAGGAAGCTGAGGATGCCGCCCGTGTGCTTTTTTTCGCTGTCGGGCGTTCCCGACTCGCTCGCTTACGCTCGATGGGTTGCAGTGCGAGAATTGGTAAGTGCGTTGCAATTACTCTCTGCTAAGGATAGAAATGGTGTTGGAGTGTTCTGTATTTAATTCGTTTATCACTTATTCTCAGTTTGTCATCCTGAGCGGAGAGCAACGGAGTCGAAGGATCTGATACGTTGGGGGTGCTTAAAGTACGTCTTTTGCTGACAAACACGCCGCATGTCAAACCTTTGCTTTGCAGATTTTTTATGTACTATGGACGTGCCGTCTGCGGACGGCGAGCCGTACTTTTGCCCCGATGCAAAAGTACCAAAAAATCTCCCCTCAACGGAGGGATGGCTCGGTCGTGAAGGTGTTTTGGGCAAATTGGCTTTTCACGTCGGCTATTTTTCTCACTACCAAAAGTCACTGTATCTAGACGTGAAAAGGTACACATAAAACTACAAGTCCGTCACCCACGACACTCCGCTGATTTCCCTCCTCGGCGGGGTGCCTTCCACTCTCATTTGGCTGCAGAGCGAGGATTGGTAAGTGCGTTGATTTTTTCTTTGTGCTTAGAACACAAAAAGTCCCCGCACTAATTACAGTGCAAGGACTATTGTTTTTATTAGTTGAAAGCAGAAATTTTTAAATTTAATTATAAATTTCATTCAACAATGGCGACAGCCAAAATAAAGTTCTTTTGGTTACTTTTTCTTTCAAGAAAAGTGACAAAAACCAAACACAAACTAACTTTACAGTGCCTTTGTTGCTATTTCTTCGTTAATGTCTGCAATGAACTTATCAAGAGCGACAGCACCCATATCGCCGTTTTTTCTGGAACGAACGGCAACAGCACCTGCTTCCATTTCCTTATCACCGATAACCAGCATATAAGGAGTTTTATCCAGCTGAGCTTCACGGATTTTATATCCGATTTTTTCATTTCTGTCATCAAGCTCGCATCTTATGCCGTATGCCTTGAGCTTTGCCATAACGCTCTTAGCGTAGTCAAGCTGATTGTCGCTAATGGGAAGAATCTTAACCTGTGTAGGTGCCAGCCATGTGGGGAAAGCACCTGCGTACTTTTCAATGAGCAGGGCAAGAGTTCTTTCATAGCATCCAATGCTTGTTCTGTGTATGATATAGGGACGCTTCTTTGTGCCGTCCTTGTCAACGTATTCCATACCAAACTTTTCAGCGTTGAACTGGTCAATCTGGATTGTGATGAGAGTGTCCTCCTTGCCGTGTACGTTCTTAATCTGAATGTCAAGCTTTGGACCGTAGAATGCCGCCTCGCCGATACCGATTTTGTAATCAAGACCGATATTGTCGAGAATCTTCTTCATCATGCCCTGAGCTTCATCCCAGTCTGCTTCCGTACCGATATACTTTTCCTTGTTTTCGGGATCCCACTGAGAGAATCTGTAGGAAACATCCTCATAAAGACCGAGTGTTTTGAGCATCATGATTGCAACTTCAAGACAACCTCTGAATTCGTCTTCAAGCTGTTCGGGAGTACACATGAGGTGGCCTTCGGAAATAGTAAACTGTCTTACCCTTATAAGACCGTGCATTTCGCCGCTGTCTTCATTTCTGAAAAGCGTACTTGTTTCAGCAAGACGCATCGGCAAATCTCTGTAGGAACGTGCTCTGTTAAGATATGCTTGATACTGGAAAGGACAGGTCATGGGACGAAGTGCAAAACATTCCTTGCCGTCCTCTTCCTGTCCGAGAACGAACATGCCTTCCTTGTAATGATCCCAATGTCCCGATATTTTATACAGGTCACTCTTTGCCATGAGAGGAGTCTTTGTTCTAACCCAGCCGAGTTCTTCTTCTGTATCTTCAACCCATCTTTGAAGTGTCTGGATAATCTTTGTTCCCTTAGGGAGCATAACGGGAAGTCCCTGACCGATGGTGTCAACGGTTGTGAAGATTTCAAGCTCACGACCAAGCTTGTTGTGGTCACGCTTTTTAGCTTCTTCTTTCATGACAAGATATTCTTCAAGGTCGGAATTCTTGGGGAATGCAGTGCCGTAAATTCTCTGAAGCATCTTGTTCTTTGAATCGCCGTGCAGGTATGCACCTGTGCACTGTGTAAGCTTTACAGCCTTAAGTTTGCCTGTGCTTGTGAGATGTGGACCTGCACACAGGTCAACAAATTCACCCTGTGTGTAAAGAGTGATGGTTGCACCTTCTTGCAGTTCGTCAATATGCTCAACCTTGTATATTTCTTTTCTGTCTGTCATAATCTTCTTTGCTTCCTCTTTGGAAACAACGCTTCTTACAACAGGAATGTTTTCCTTTATAATTTTCTTCATTTCCGCTTCGAGCTTTTCAAGCACTTCCGGCGTTATGGAAACGCTCACGTCAACGTCGTAGAAAAATCCTTCGTCAGTTGCTGGACCAAAAGCAAGAGCAGCGTTAGGATAAAGACGCTTTACAGCCTGTGCAAGAACGTGGGCTGCGGTGTGGCGGTAAACTTTTTTGCCATCATCGTCGTTAAAGGTTACAAATTCAAGCTTTGAATCCTTTTCTATAGGGGTATTGATTTCGCAAAGCACGCCGTCAAGCTTCATTGCAAGTGCGGCACGAGAGAGTCCCTCGCTTATTTTTGCGGCTGCTTCATATCCTTTAATGCCGCTTTCAACTTCCAGAATGTTTCCGTCGGGAAGAGTCATTTTCAACATTATAAATTCCTCCAAAATGTATAATAAATTTTAAAAATCAAATAAAAAATCCCGTACTGACTTTTACATCAGCACGGGGCAATAAACATACGTCTATCACGGTTCCACCCATGATTACACCCAAATAAAAACAGGATGCATCTCTAAAAGCCTGTAACGGTGCCTGACCGCCTTTGATTGTTACCTCAAAGGGACTAAAGGGTGGTGAGGTCAGTTTTTTGCCGCACTTTCACCGATTGTGTGGCTCTCTTTAGGGGGTGTGCTCTGACCGTGTTCCTTATCAAAGTCTTTGATTTATGCAGCTATTATACACCTTGAAGCCTGATTTGTCAAGAGGATATTTTTTCATAAGGCAAGAGCGGATTATGAATAAGATAAAGCCTTGTTTTGACTGCCGTCGGCAAAGCGAAGTCGGAGATTATCGGAAATAAGAGCAATAAACTCAGAGTTTGTTGGCTTGCCTCGGGTGCTTTGAACGGTGTAGCCGAAATATGAATTTATAACATCAACATCTCCTCTGTCCCAGGCTACCTCAATGGCGTGACGAATGGCTCTTTCAACTCTTGAGGAGGTAGTGCCGTATTTTTTGGCAACACCGGGATAGAGCTGTTTTGTTATGGAGTTGACAAGCTCGGTGTTGTGCATGGTCATAATAATGGCAGTACGTAAATACTGATATCCCTTGATATGTGCGGGAACGCCTATCTGGTGTATGATTTTGGTGACAAGTGTTTCAAGCTCGATTTCAGCATTTGCTGAGCGTGCTGAAGAATCCTCCTGAGAACCCAGAGGCTTTGGACTGTCCTTGAGGGCACTTTCAAGACGGTTTGACAGTGCGGAATATTCGCAGGGCTTTATGATGCAGTATCCTGCACCTGCTTGTGTTGCTTCTGTGAGCATTTTGTTGTTTCCTATGCCTGTTACTACAATAAAAACGGGAGAATAGCCGGGAATACGTGATTTTGTTTCATTCATAACCTCGATTCCGTCAAGTCTTGGAAGAAGTATGTCAAGTATTACAGCATCAGGCTTTGTTTCTTCAATAATTCTTACTGCCTCATAACCGTCCTGACAGTCTCCCACAATGTGATAGCCTTTCTTTGACAAAAAGCTTTTCAGCCCTATTCTGAATTCGGCTGATGGGTCCGCAATTACGATAGTTTTGTTGTTTTCCATTGTTGTCCGCCTTTCTACGGTGTCGTTTTCTTGTTTTTTTGTTGTTATTATGCGGTTTTGGTGTGGACATTGTAGCACCCATAGTTTTTTGAGATAAAGGTAGGTCAAAAATGATTAACAAAATATATGATTTTGTGAATAACACCTAACAGAAAGCCGTCAAATAGAGGTGAAAAAGCACACTTTTGTGTCGAAAACGGTGGGTTCAAACGGAAAAATCAGTACATGTTTTCCTTAAAAAAACGGCATAAATCTCCCGAAACGTCAGCAGGTGATAAAAAATTTTCAGGCGTATTATCGCACAAAACAGCGAAAATATATCTTTTTTCAATTCCTTCATAAAATCCGCAAAACCATTTGTGCACATATTCGACACCCTTCCCGTAATATCGTCCTGTCTGTGCCGTTGCTGTTTTTCCTCCCATTCGAACATCTTCGATTTTTGCAGCACGTCCTGTGCCTGTATTTACACATTCCTCCATCATTTTGCACAGCAAACAGACGGTTTCCTCGGAAAAAACGGATTTTTCCGTGTTTTCATTCTTATATATAATCTCTCCGTTTTGAACCTCTCCAAGTACTACACTCAATTTTTGTGTTTTTCCTGTTGTAGCACACATCATTACGTTTATCATATCAAGAGGCGACAGACACAAATCTCCCTGACCTATGGCTATATTTGCAAGATAACCCTCGCTGTCGTTTCCTTCGTCAATAAACCGGTGCTCTGTTTCTGCAAGAAAATCTGCTTTTATTGGCATATCAAGCTCCAGTTTTTTTGCGGTGCTTATTATTTCCTCTATTCCTATATCCCTGGCAAGAGCTACATAATAGCAGTTGCAGGACTGAGCAAAGGCCTGCTCCATGGAAATTTCTCCGTGTCCAGATTGCTTGTGGCAATTAAAGGTATAATTGTCTACCTGTATACTTCCTGTGCAGTTGTGAGTAAAGCTGTAGTAATCGGCACTGCTTTCAAGTGCGGCGGCGGAAACAATTATTTTAAATACAGAACCGGGTGTATATGAATAAACCGTCCTGTTTAACAGTTCGCCCTTGTCAGAGCTGAGATATTCCGGCAGTTTTGCGATGCTGTAGGACGGAAATGAGGACAGGGCAAGAATTTCACCGCTGGTACTGTCGGCAACAATGATGCAGCCGCTTTTAACCTTGCCCTCAAGCCTGTCACAGAATTGTTGAAGCTCTTTGTCAATGGTGGTTACAATTCCATCACGGCTGTCATATGCTTCAGAATGAATTGTGAGAGGTGACATGCTTTGATTTGCGGCGTTGTCAGTAAAAGTGGCATAGTTTATGGCATAGAGGGTGTGATACAAAAGCTCATTAAAGCTTGCACGAATTCCTGTTATCCCCTCGTTGTCACGGCTGTAACCTAAAAGATGCTGTGCGGTGCGGGTGTTTTCTTCGTAGCTGTTGCAATAGTACAGTCCGTCATATGATTCGCATAGCTTTTGTGCCTGTTCATCGTTTCTTACTGACAGGGTAAACGGAACACCCTCGTGTATTTTTTCAAGTATTTCCGACTGACGCATAACGGAGGTGATTTTTGCCGCTTCCTGGCTTATTTCGTATATGTTATTACATTCTGAGGGATTTACAACGAGTATATCTGTACACTTATCGTGCGAGAGAAGACAAAAATATCTGTCATAAATAAATCCGCTTCTCTGGCATATGTTTAGCTTTCCCGAATACTGACCATCAAGCACAGTCATTGCTCTGTTGTCAACGCAAGAAAGAAAGTACAGCTTTACGCACAGAGCCAACAGACACAACAATACGGCACTGTATAAAACGCACGCTCTTTTTTGATAATGCATCCCCATCACTCTCCAAAGATATTATTTACACAACAAGAAAAAATAAACATAACAAGCACTCAAAAAACCTCTGTTTTTCGGGACTTGAAAATATGTGTAGCTTGTGGTAAAATAAATAAAAGAAACGAGTTTTGGAGGAAAGTATGTATCAGTTGTTAGATGTTTCAAAGGGATTTCTTGAAGCGTGCGGGATAAAGGAAAGTGACGTGGTTGCTGATTTTACAATGGGTAATGGTTATGATACGGAATACCTTTGCAGAAAAGTGCCGTGCGGAAAGGTGTATGCCTTTGACATTCAGGCTCAGGCTGTGGAGAACACAAAAAAGCGTCTTGCCAAAGCAGGACTTGACAATGCAGTTATTATCCATGACAGCCACGCAAAAGCTCTGGAATATATCAAAGAGCCGATAAAGGCGGGAATGTTTAATCTTGGGTATCTGCCCGGCGGAGATAAGACGATTCACACCATGAGGGAAAGCACAATGCCCGCCATAAATGCGGCAATTTCTCTTTTGCAAAAGGGCGGTATAGTGGTAATTAACGTATATCCCGGTCATGAGGAGGGCTGTCTTGAGGGAGAAATGCTTCTTGAGGAGCTTTCTAAATTGTCGAGATTTGAGTACTGTGTTACACATCTGAGAATTATAAATTCGCCCGATGCCCCCTTTATTATCGCCGTGGAAAGATACGATAAATAAAGGAGCTGTAGCAAAATTCGCAGATTGCACAAAAAACGGGACGATGTGGGCATCGTCCCCTACGAATAATTGTGCATTTTTGTATGTTCGAGGTTGTAACAAATCATTTTGCTACAACCCCACGAATTGCTTTAGAAAACTATTATATCAAGGGGATTTATATAGCAGTTATCTTTTTGCACTTCAAAATGAAGATGACTTTCCTGTGCTGATTCACAGATGGCACTGTCCCCGACGCTTGCAAGGACTGTTCCTGTGGAAACGGCAAGTCCTTCCTCTATTCCCTGAGATAACGGCATTGACAGGTTGGAGTATACAAAGGTGTAGCCGTCGGGAGTTTCAAGGTGTAGAGTATGCCCGTACAAATCGTCGGTGTATATTTTTGTAATTACTCCGCCTTTTACCGCACTTACAACAGCACCCTTATCTGCGGCAATGTCTATTCCGCAGTGAGTGCGGTAGTCGCCAAAGGTAGACGAGTATACAGGTATATCAACCGAGTGCTCTACAGTAACAAAACCGTCACAGGGCTTGATGAAGGTGTCTTGACCGAGGTTTGTGTTTGATGCAATTTCTTTAACGTCATACTCTGAAAGCTCGTCAGACTGGTTTTCTGTCAGAGTGAGTATGTCGCCTGTTAAAAGAGAAGAATCTTGTGTTTCGTCAAAAATTTCTGCACTTATTCCCGAGGGTGATTCGGACACAGATACATTGTCGTCAGAGGGTATTTCTGCGGAAAAAGGAATATCGACATTTGGCATTACAATGTTTTCGGGAACTGTCGGCAGGTTGAGCTGCATTTTGTTTGAGTCATTGCCGGAAGCTTCGTCGATGCCTGGAAGATTGTTGTTTTTAGACATTATTGAAACTGCGGTATTTACGGTTACGGCTACGGCAACGGCTGACAGAGCAATGTATACGCCGCCACTTATAAGCTGCTTTTTAAGTGTTTTTTTGGTGGAATTTTGATTGTTCTTTTTCATATGCATGGCTTCCTTTCTTTGGATTCATGTCATATTTTGCTCAAAATTACATCATTTATTCATTATGATAAGTATTTATTGAAAAGGGGTTTGTTATGTCAAAGCAGTCAAATCAAAAGCTTAAGCTTTTATATCTTAACAAGTATTTTCTTGAAAATACCGACGAGAATCACACCGTTACCATAAATGAGCTTATAGATTATCTTGCAGGACTTGGAATTTCCGCCGAGCGAAAAAGCCTTTATGACGATTTGAACAGTTAAGAATGTTCGGTACAGAGGTTATGTCTGTAAAATCAAAAAACTCAACGGGATATTATGTTGCAGACAGACTTTTTGAGGTGTCGGAGCTTAAGCTTCTTGTAGATGCGGTGCAGGTTGCTAAATTTATTACCGATAAAAAGTCCCATGCCCTTATACACAAGCTTGAAACGCTTTGTAGCCGACATGAAGCAGCGGAGCTTTCAAGACAGGTGACCATATCCAATCGAATAAAGAGCATGAATGAAAGCATTTATTACAATGTGGACAAGATTCATACTGCCATAGCAAGCGACAAGGCTATAACCTTTAAGTACTTTGAATATAACGTGAAAAAGGAACGGGTTTTGAGGCATGACGGAGAAAAATACAACGTGAGTCCTTTTGCTCTTAACTGGGATGACGAAAATTACTATCTTGTTGCGTTTGATCACAAGGACAGAATAATAAAGCACTACCGTGTAGATAAAATGCTTGAGATTTCCCTTTGTGACAGCATAAGACAAGGCAAGGAAGCCTTTAATGAGGCAGACATATCCATGTATTCCAAAAAGGTTTTCAATATGTTTGGAGGGGTGTCAAGCAAGGTGTGTCTTGAATTTGACAAGTCAATGTGCGGTGTGGTTATAGACAGGTTTGGCAAAGACGTTTTTATGCGTCAGAGTGATAATCCTGACAAAATTTATGTGTATTGCGACGTGGTGGTTAGCTCTCACTTTTTCGGCTGGCTTTTCTCTTTTGGAGATAAGGTGAGAATTGAAACGTCTTCGGAAATACAGTTGCAGTTTAAAGAATACTGCAAAAATGTCCTCGATAACTATAACTGAATATGAGAAAGCTCCTCTGATGCCTTAATCGTCAAGAGGAGCTGTTGTTTTGTGTTTTGTGCTTATATTTGATGACAATATCATAAAATTGATTGAAAATAATCCTATAAATGTTAACAAATTTGCTTTATTTATGGCGGTTATTTGTTTCGAGATGGTAAACATTCATCTCAAAGGTTGATTTGTTCATGCAGTATATATATAATGTAACTTGAATATGTGTACAATCAAAGTATTGTGCCAATTTATGCGGAAAGGAGGCGACTGATTGTTAAAGGGTTTTAAAAACAATATACAAATGCTGGAAAACGCAGAAAAAAGAACAAACGTTCGAAAAAGCAACTCGAATGTTTCACGTGAAACATTGTGTGAAACGTCTGGAGCAAACAAAGCGGCAATAATAGACGTAGCTAATACTGACAAAAGCGTGAAAAGTCCTGATGCAAGAAAGCTGTATAAGAGCTTTCGTAATAATGGACTTTCTGTAATAGAGAGCACATATAACACTATTTACCTGAAGTGCTGTGATAATTATTACTCATCGGGTGTGGGCGTAAAAAAACAGTTTGAAAATGTCCATATGCATCCGGTTTCGTGGTTTGGTAATGGTACAAATTTGTGGAAGCACAACAAATGGTCTGTTGCACTTAAACTGCTTGAGCTTCCTGTGGCAATCTGCAGAGCTTCGCATAAAATAAAGGTGGGGACGATGCGACTTGGTACAAGCCTTGCTAAAGGTGCGGAAGCCTCGGGTTCTGTGCGTAAGAGTGTGTCTGGGCTGTTGGCGGTTGTTTTTGTTGGCTTAGCTGCCGTACTGGGAACTTTTTGGTGGAGCGAATCTCTTGATTATAGAGCTAATACGCCTGTTTTGCAGCTTTATATAGACGGCGAGCATGTGGGAAATGTTCAGACGATACAAGAAGTCAACAAGGCTAAGGACGCGGTGGAGTCCTCGATTTCAGTGGGCCTTGGCATGCCATATGTTCTTGACTGCAGTTTTGAATACAAAGCTGCAAGGGCTGAAAGAGCACAGCTTCTTAACGAAGCAAAGCTTAATAAGGTGCTGCACGAGGTTGCACACGAGAGCATGATGCCGGGATATTGTTTGTATAAGGGCGATTTGCCGGTATGTGCTGTTGAAAATAAAACGCTGCTTGAAAATTGCATATATGAGAGCGTTTTGCAAAAATATCCACAGTTGGTTAAAGAAGAAAATGTTCAAAATATCGGATATAAGGACTTTGTTGTTCAACAAGGAGCTTATCCTGAAGATTTGTTTGTTGACGAAAGTGAGCTTAGACACCTGCTGTCGTTGCCTGATTTGGATGGTGCGGCTTCTGCGGAATTGAGCGATGATCTGACGGTTAATAAAACGCTGATGACGCAAGGACATTCTGTTGGTACATCAAGTGACGTTTCAAATAGCTCCGGCAACGCTGACACATTCTCTGTGTCTTTAGAAGCGGTTATTACAAAAACGGTGGTTGCGGATGAGATTCTCCCCTTCTCCACTGAATATATATATGATGATGTTTTGCCGGAGGGACTTACAGTTCCGATAAGCTCTGGAAAAAACGGAAGAAGAAAGGCAACGTACTCTGTGGATTACACAGACGGCAAGGAGGTTTCAAGAAGACTTTTGAGTCAGGAGGTAATATCCGAGCCGGTTGATGCTGTTAAAAAGCTTGGCACACGGCCTCTCACAGAGGAAGAAAAGCAGTATAAGTCTACCGGTACATATATTTATCCGAGTGCCGGCTCTCTTTCCAGTACGTATGGCTGGCGAGTTCTTGGCGGAAGTAATGAATTTCATAAAGGCCTTGATATGATGAGCGACAAGGGACTTGATTTGGTCGCATCTGACGGAGGAACGGTTATTCAGGCAAAGGATATCGGAAATGGCTACGGACTGTGTGTGCTTATTCAGCATGATGATGGTACAATCACAAGATATGCCCATTGTCAGGAGCTGTATGTTGCAGAAACTCAAAAAGTCAAGCAGGGACAGCTGATTGCGAAAATGGGCTCAACGGGATTTACACTGGGTGTTCACGTTCATTTTGAAATAATCAAGGATGGTGCAACGGTAAATCCTCTGAACTATCTTGAGCCGAGATAAATATAAAAATTTTAAAATTACATATACTAAAAATGGACTAATATTTTTGAAAGGAAGTTATAAGAATGAATAAAAAGAGAATTTTTGCGATAATTTTGGCGGGTGCTTTGGTGGCAGCATGTGTATCCTGTTCAAACAATTCTGAGAAAAACACGGACAAGGATCAGGCCTTATCTGCGGAAACTATCGAGAATGCACCGGAAAAGTCGCATTTTACAATGGTGGAAAGAGAGTATCCTGTAACGTTCAAGGCTCAGGATGAGGATGTTATATATGTAACCGGTAACTTGAGAAAGGCGTCGATGGTCGCTTTTGACAGGGCAAATTCTGCAATTTCAAAAAACATGAGCAGTGCTCTTGCGTCTGCCCATGACAGAAACACGGAAAACGCCGATGTTCTAATGCAGGATGTTATGGCTGCACTGAAAACTGCGGACTTTGATAAACAAAACGCCGGCTTTCCCTGGCGTATAAGCTCTGATTATGAATTGATGAGAAATGACGGCCTTGTGGTTTGCGTTAAGGAAACGATTGAATACTTTGCGGGTGACAACAATCACAACGTTTACACCTTCTACTATAATTTCGATGCTAAAACCGGCGAGCAGATTACACAGGTGATGTACGATGAGGGCGACGATGATGCTCGTGATGCCGCTGACAGCTTGCTTTATGACAAGCTTACTGCTAAGTACGGTGAGATTATAAATTACGACATGGTTACCTCCTCTATTGTTGAAGCGACTGTGGATGGATGGTACTTTACTGACTCCGGAATAGTTGTTCATTTCAACAGAGATACGATAGCGCCTTATGAAGAAGGCGAGTTTGAAGTGGAATTTACCAAGGATGAACTTTTTGAAACTGCAAAGCAGTACTTCTTGAGCTAATGATACATTATATTGACGGTAAATTAACAGAGCTTTCCCGACAGTTTGCAGTGATAGATTGCGGCGGAGTGGGCTATGGTGCAACGATTTCATCAACCACATACGACAGACTTGTGGCAGACGGTGCGTTTTTGCCGAGCGGCGAAGTGTCTGAAATGAGGGTAAAGCTCTATACAACTGTGAAAATCAAAGACGAAAACAGCTTTGAGGTGTATGGCTTTTATTCGCGAAGGGAAAGCGTGATGTTTGGTCTGTTGCAAACAGTATCAGGAATAGGACCCAAGGCATCACTTGCAATTTTGTCAGTCCTATCCCCCGATGCTTTATGTATGGCTATACGACAGGATGACATCAGGCTTATTTCTAAAGCTCAGGGTGTTGGACAAAAGGCGGCACAAAAAATTTGCATTGACCTGAAAAACAAAATTGATGCGTTTGTACTTGAATTTGGTATGGAGGACAGCGACGATGTTTCACGTGAAACAATTATGCCTGCATCCCGTGCCGAAGAGCAGACTGAAAACCATAAGCTCGCCCTTGAGGCACTGGTTAATTTGGGATATACAAAGGCACAGGCACAAAAGGCACTGTCAAATGCTCAGGGAAATACTGCAGAGGAGCTTATAAGGGCTTCCCTGTCGCAGCTTTTCTGATGAAAACAGAGGTTTTTTATGATAAAAAGCAGTAAAAACAATCAAAATGAACAGGAATATGATTTTGAAAGCAGAATAATCAGTGCCCGTAGCTATGAGGAAGAAGAACGTGAGGCGGAGGTTTCCCTTAGACCTAAAACTCTTAATGAGTACGTTGGACAGGAAAAGGTTAAGGAAAAGCTTGCTATTTCTATGGAAGCGGCAAAAATGCGTGGAGATTCTCTGGATCATATTCTGCTTCACGGACCGCCCGGACTTGGAAAAACCACTCTTGCGGCAATAATTGCGTCGGAAATGGGTGTGGATATAAGAATAACATCGGGTCCTGCTATTGAAAAACAAGGCGATTTGGCAGCACTTCTTACTAATTTAAAACAGGGTGACATACTGTTTATTGATGAAATACACAGGCTTTCAAGACAAGTAGAAGAAATTTTATATCCTGCAATGGAAGACTATAATCTGGATATTATAATGGGAAAAGGCCCGTCAGCACGTAGTATAAGACTGCCTTTGCCGTCGTTTACGCTTATTGGTGCTACTACAAGAGCAGGACAGCTCACTTCCCCATTGCGTGACAGATTTGGTAACCTTTACAGGCTTGAAATGTATACGGATGAGGAGCTTTGCGATATTGTTGTCAGAAGTGCTGAAATATTGGGTATAAATGCAAAGTCTGACGGTGCTTTTGAGATTGCAAGACGTTCAAGAGGCACTCCGAGAATTGCCAATCGTCTGCTTAAAAGAGTTCGTGATTATGCTCAGGTTCGTGGAGATGGTGTTATTACTAAGGATATTGCATCAAAAGCGTTGAATATGCTGGAAATCGACGATTTGGGACTCGATAATACTGACCGCAGAATGTTGGAGGCTATTATTGACTTTTTTGATGGTGGTCCTGTGGGACTTGAAACGCTGGCGGCAACTATCGGTGAAGAAGCAATAACTCTTGAAGATGTTTATGAACCATATCTTATGCAGCTTGGCTTTCTCAACAGAACACCAAGAGGTCGTATGGCAACCAGACGTGCTTATGAACATCTGGGAAGAACTTATCCGGAAAGCAACAAAAAAGGAAAGTCAAAAGACGTGGATCAGGAATCCTTATTTGGCAGCATATAATATAATAGGTAGAAAAAATTAAAATTTGTATTTGTTAAAGGTATTCACAGATGGCTGTAACAAAAAAAATAAAACCGGGCTATAAGGCTACGGCAAAAAAAGAAAAACAAGCTAAGCAAAATTTGGGTAAGAAGTTTTATCACGCACCTGTAAAAAGAGGTGCAGAAGCTTTGTCACAGCCTAAAAAGGCAAAAAATACCCGTGAAAAGCTTAAAAATAAAACGGAAGCAACCGCAGGTGCCGGCAATGCAAGAGAGCTTGCTAAGGTGATTCAGTGGTTTCCAGGTCATATGACGAAGGCTTTGCGTGAAATACAGGCAAGTCTTAAAATGGTAGACCTTGTTCTTGAGCTTTGCGATGCCAGAATACCCGTTTCAAGCAGAAATCCCAAGGTTAAAGAAATTGTAGAAGATAAGCCGTATATTACGGTAATGAACAAATGTTCTTTATCGGACCCTGCCATTAACGCAAAGTATAAGGAAATGCTGTCAGCAGACGGACACAAGGTTATATTTACCGACTGCATGACCGGACAGGGAATTGACGAAATTATCCCTGCCATAAGAGCACAGCTCAAGGAAAAGCTTGAAAGATATGAGAACAAGGGCATGAAAAAAGTGCCAAGAGTTATGATAATAGGTGTAACAAACTGCGGTAAAAGCACGCTTATAAACCGTCTTTACGGCTCCAAAAAGGCAAAAAGTGAAAATCGTCCCGGTGTTACACGTATTCAGCAGTGGGTAACGGTTGAGGATAAGGTGGATTTGCTTGATACACCGGGTGTTCTCTGGCCGAAGTTTGACGAGGAAGAAGTTGGACTAAATCTTGCATTCACAGGTGCAATTCGTGATGAAATACTTGATATTGAAAGCATTGCGGTGCTTTTAACCTCAAAGCTTATGGAAAAATACCCCTCGCTTATGTTTAACAGGTATAAAATTACACGCCAAGACGTTGAGGATAAGCTTCCACATGAGATTTTTGAGGCTATTGGCAAAAAACGTGGGCTTCTCATTTCTGGCGGTGAGGTTGATTACCCGAGAACTGCAAGAATGCTTCTTGATGAATTCCGTGATGGAAAAATTGGAAGAATTACATTAGATTAAGTATACAGGTATACTATATGAAAGAGAAAAAAGAAAAACAACCCCTCAGCTTTGAATACGAAAGACTTATGTTGCAAGAAAAAAGCGTGGTTTGCGGTACGGATGAAGCAGGCAGAGGACCACTTGCGGGCAGAGTTTATGCGGCGGCGGTGGTGCTTGACACGAATGATACACAAAGTGATTTTTTAACAGAGCTTGACGACTCCAAAAAGCTGACGGAAAAGAAAAGAAATGCTCTTGAAGAAAAAATCAAGCAGCAAGCAATATCCTACTGTGTAGCCTACAGTGAAGTGGAGGAGATTGAGAGCACAGATATTTTAAGTGCATCTCTGCATGCCATGAGAAAGGCAATATTCGGTCTTTCTGTTGACAGAAAAACTTCTTATCAAGAGCTTGAAAAGCTTGACATTGAGAGCCTTGGGGGCAAAGAAACAGAGCCTGACGGCGTTCTTGTTGACGGAAATCAGACACGCGGCTTTAATATTACAGCAAAAGCTGTTATCGGCGGCGACGGCAAGAGCTTTACAATAGCTGCAGCATCCATACTTGCAAAGGTTGCACGTGACAGGTATTGTCTTGAGGTGCTTGATAAAAATTATCCGCAGTATATGTTCAGTAAGCACAAGGGTTACGGGACAAAGTTGCACTACATAAAGGTTGACGAATACGGTTTGTGCCCTGCACACAGAAAGAGTTTTTTTAAGAAGTATTATGAATCAAAAAATAACACGGGTAAATAGACGAAGAGCAGGAGGCAGCGGCGAAAATTACGCAGCGTTGCTTCTTGCAAAGGACGGCTACAGTATAATGTGCCGAAACTACACATGTCCTGCAGGTGAGGTTGATATAATCGCAACAAAGGAAGACTATATTTGCTTTGTTGAAGTCAAGCTCAGAAGCATTTCATCAGGTGTAAATGCGGCAGAAGCTGTTGACGGGGAAAAATTGAGAAGAATAGCGGGATGTATAGAATATTTTTTCCACGAATACAGAGATAACAGGTATGCAAGCTCACTTCGTCCAAGAGTAGACATAATAGAGCTTTATACGGCAAAAGGCATAGTGAAAAGACACAACCATATAATAAATGTTGATTTATATTAAAATCGGAGGTGGCAGAAATGCCTTCACTTTTTGATTTACACTGCGACACTGCCTACGAAATGTACAAAGGCAAGCAAGGGCTTGCACATAATACCTTGGGAATTGACATCGAAAAGTTTGATGCCTTTGAAAATAAGGCACAAATCTTCGCAATCTGGTCTGACGAGAGTCTGACTGATGACGAGGTATATGTGAATTTTAAGCACGTTTCAGCGGAATTTCATGGACATATTAATGAAAACATCCAGAAAATTTCACTTTGTACAACGGCACAGGAGATTAAAACCGCACAGGAGCAAGATAAAATTGCAGCTCTTCTTTCCGTGGAGGACGCAAGACTTCTGGGCAATGATTTGTCAAGACTTGAAACGCTTTACAATGAGGGCGTACGTATCATCACTCTTTGCTGGAAAGGCATGAGCGTTATCGGCGGCGGCTATGATACAGACGAAGGACTTACGGATTTCGGGCTTGAGGTTTTATCACAGTGCGAAAAAATGGGAATTGTGGTTGACGTTTCACATTTGTCCGAAAAAGGCTTCTGGGACGTTGCAAACAAGGCATCAAAGCCGTTTATAGCATCTCATTCAAATGCAAACCTCATATGCTCCCACAAGCGTAATCTTACGGATGTTCAGTACAGAACCATCTCTTCAAGTGGAGGAATTGTGGGCATAAGTCTTGTGGCAAAGCATCTTGCAAAGGCTTACCGTGATAACACACCTGAGCAGTGTTCAGCACTTGAAACGGTGTGCAATCATATTGAGCATTTTCTCGAAATAGATTCTACGGCTTTGTGTCTGGGTCTTGATTTTGACGGAACAACACCCCTTGCGGGACTTGAAGACTTGTCAAAAGTACCTGTTCTCCATGAGGCTCTTACTAACAGAGGTCTTGACGAAAAAGTGGCAGATGATGTATTTTACAATAATGCCTTCAGATTTTTCAACAATGCTTTAAATTAGATTTTTTAGATTTTCACATAAAGAAAGGAACAGCAAAATGAACTACTACAGCACAAGAGACATTGAAAAACTCCATCCAAAAACATCTGCACAGGTTATAAAGCAAGGTATTGCGGAGGACGGTGGATTGTTTATCCCTGACCATATACCGCAGATTGATTTGGATTTTATAATAATATCGGAACACTCCCTTATTGTGAAAGAGCTGCAAAGGTTTTATCATTGTATCTTACAGATTACACATACGACGAGCTACTTGACTGTGCTTCAAAGGCATACGGTGATAATTTCGGCGAATTTGCCGCACCCGTAAGCAGCTTTATCGGTGACGATTTAAGAGTGCTTGAGCTTTGGCACGGGCCTACATGTGCTTTTAAGGACATGGCACTTCAGATTATGCCAAGACTTCTTTCACTTGCACTTAAAAAGACGGGTGAGGACAAAACGGCGTATATTCTTGTTGCAACAAGTGGCGACACAGGAAAGGCAGCACTTGAGGGTTATAAGGATGTTGACGGTGTTAAAATTATGGTGTTCTATCCTGAGGACGGCGTGAGCGATATGCAGAAAATGCAAATGGCTACACAGGAGGGAAAGAATGTCTGCGTTACTGCAATAAAGGGTAACTTTGACGATGCACAGACAGGTGTGAAAAAGATTTTTGCAGATCCTGATGCAAAGGCAAAGCTTTTTGACAAGGGAGAATTCCTTTCCAGTGCCAACTCTATCAACTGGGGCAGACTTGCACCTCAGATAGTTTACTACATTTCAGCCTATGCAGACCTTGTTACAGAGGGTGATATTTCTCTTGGCGAAAAGGTTGATATAACAGTACCTACAGGCAATTTTGGCAATATTTTTGCAGCATATCTTGCAAAGTGTATGGGGCTTCCTGTAAATCGTTTCATCTGTGCCTCAAACAGTAATAATATTCTTACTGATTTTCTCAATACAGGTGTTTATGACAGAAACCGCAAGTTCTATACTACAATTTCTCCGTCAATGGATATTCTTATTTCATCAAATCTCGAAAGATTGCTTTGCTATATGGCAGGAGCAGAGAAGACAAAGGATTATATGGAAAAGCTTTCAAAAGACGGCGTATATCAGGTAGAGTCTGAAGTTCTTGAAAAAATCAAGGCGGAATTTTCTGCTTACTGCTGTGACGAAGAAAACTGCATGGAAACAATCAAGAGCACTTTTGATAAGTATTCATACCTGTGCGATCCTCATACTGCTGTTGCGGTAAAGGCGGCACATATGTATCTTGATGAAAACGGCAAGGGACTTAAAAATATAGTTGCATCAACAGCAAGTCCTTATAAATTTGCTTCTGATGTTCTGGTGTCTTTGGGAGAAAGCGTGCCGGAGGATTTAAAGCAGGTACTTACAAAGCTCGCATCTATTTCAAAAACAGAAATCCCAGCTCCTCTTGAAGCTTTGTTTAGCAAGAGTGTGAGATTTACAAAATCCGTTGACAAGAGTCACGAAAGTCTTCTTGGTGAAGTTCTGGCGTTTTAATTAAAAATACAGCAATTTTGAATTGGAGGTAACACGTATCCGTGGACGGCGAGCAAAATATAAATACCGTTAAAGGCATGGTTGATAATGTTACCTACCATAATCCCGATAACGGATACACAATATGTACAATAGACTGCGAGGGTGAGGAAATCACCCTTGTGGGCTATATTCCCGCAATTAATGAGGGAGAATACATCTATGCACAAGGCTCATGGAAGAATCATCCTAACTACGGCAGACAATTCAGCGTTGAAAGCTATAAAAAAGAGCTTCCTGCTACGACACAGTCTATTCTTTCATATCTGTCCTCAGGTGTAATTAAGGGAATAGGTCCGGTCACTGCCAAAAGAATTGTAGACAGGTACGGTGAAGAAACACTTTCTGTAATACAGGAGCATCCCGAATATCTTGCTCAAATCAAAGGAATATCGCCAAAGCGTGTTAAGGAAATAAAAGAAAGCTTTGCAAGTCAGTATGGTATGCGTCAGGTCATGCTGTATTTTGAGGGAATGTTGTCCCCGAGGCTTTCTCTGAAAGCATATAAAAAATGGGGCAATGCGGCAGTAGATATACTCAGGAATAATCCATATCTTCTTTGTGAGGAGATTGAGGGCATTGGTTTTGAAAAAGCAGATGCACTTGCACGTAAAATGGGTATTCCCGATGACAGCGAGGAAAGAGTTGCATCGGGAATAAAGTATTTACTTTCTCTTGAAGTGTCACGAAACGGAAACTGCTGTGTTCCCCTTGATGTTTTGGTTTCAAAAACGGCGGTGGTTCTCGGCGTTGATGAAATTACTGTAAAGGATGTTGTGGCATACCTTTCACAAAGCGGCGAGATTGTGGCAGTGCGAATTGATGGAAGTATACAGGTATACCTTGAGAGAGTGTATCACACCGAAAAATTCTGTTCCGAAAAGCTGATGCTACTTGACAGAGCTGCTATAAATATTCCGATAGACAACATAGACGAGCAAATAGATAAGGTTGAACGTCAACAGGGAATACAATTTGCACCATTGCAGCGAGAGGCTGTAAAAAACTCGGTGACAAAGGGCGTGGCAGTGGTTACGGGCGGTCCAGGAACGGGAAAAACCACGGTAATACGTGCGATTATTGAGCTTTTGAAAAAAATTGAAATAGATTTTTGTCTTGCTGCACCTACGGGAAGGGCTGCAAAGCGAATGTCCGAAGCAACAGGCTTTAAGGCGGCTACCATACACAGACTTCTGGAGTGTCGATTTGGAGCACAGGAGGACGAGGCTTCTTTTGGCAGAGATGAGGATAATCTTCTTGAACAGGACGCAATTATTATTGACGAAGCTTCAATGGTGGATATATTTTTGTTTTGCAGCTTGTTGCGGGCTATAAAACCGGGTGCAAGGCTGATAATAATTGGTGATGCCGATCAGCTGCCGCCGGTGGGTGCGGGTGATGCTTTCAGCTGTGTCTTGAGAAGCGGATGCTTTAGCTCGGTGAGCCTTACGGATATTTTCAGACAGGAAAAAGGAAGCAGCATTGTTACAAATGCCCATCTTATAAAGAATGGTAAAATGCCTGTGCTTGATAACAGCAGTGACTTTTTCATTTTGAAAAGAGAAAATGCTACAAAGCTCAAGGAGCTTATAGTACAGCTTTGTACTTCAAGACTACCTACGGCATACGGCTTTGACAGTCTTTCAGACATTCAGGTCATATGTCCTACTCGCAAAGGTGAGGCGGGGACGGTAAGCTTGAATATCACGCTTCAGAATATTTTAAATCCGGCATCGGTAAATAAGATTGAATACAAAAACGGTGATGTTGTGTTTCGCCAGGGTGACAAAATCATGGCAGTACGCAACAACTATGACATAGAATGGACAGATGAGGACGGCCAAACCGGATATGGCGTGTTTAATGGAGATATAGGTATAATTACCCTAATTAACCGAGAAGACCAAAGCTTTACGGTTCGCTTTGATGACACAAGAACGGCGGTTTTTGATTATTCATGCTTTGACGATATCGAGCATGCCTACGCAATAACGGTGCATAAAAGTCAGGGAAGTGAATATAAGTCTGTTATAATACCGCTTTTTGACTGTCCTTCGGGTCTTTTGACAAGAAATATGCTTTATACAGCTTTAACACGTGCAGAAAAAATAGCTATTATTGCAGGCAAAACAGAAATTATGACACAAATGATTTCAAATGTGCGTACAAATCCAAGAAATACAGGTCTTGAAAGAATGATACGGTCCGCATTTAAAAAATTTGGTGAGGACAAGCTATAGACATTATAAAAACTAAAGGAAAGAGAAAGAATATGATTAATACAACCGAAAAACTCGAACATCTGAAAAGAATAAAGCTTTTTACGCTTGATATGGACGGCACAATTTACCTTGATTCCACACCCCTTGAGGGAGCTATAGAATTTTGTGAAAAGCTGGATAAACTGGGAAAGCTGTGCTATTTTACAAACAACACCTCAAAAAATCCCATGGACTATGTTGAGAAGCTAAACAGAATAGGATTTC